>DATNRH010000065.1 GCA_036703605.1 Candidatus Obscuribacterales bacterium
GGGGTGCTGAAGATGGGGTGGGGGTGGGGGCGGCTGGAAGGTCTGTCTGAGTCTAAAGCCTAGTGAAATCCGAGAAAGCACACGTTTGGAGCCAACCTGGTGCTGTGCCTAACGATACCAACTTCTACTATGAGTCGCTCAACCACCAACCTCTCGCTCAAGGCGATGTGGGAACAATTTTTGTAAGTGATAGGCTTGGCAAAGGGCCTGGAACCCTATCGACGCAGGCAGCCCCCGGCGAAAGCCCTTTGTAGCAGGTTAGGGCTAGGGTCAAAAAGGGCTTTCGCCAGGGGCTGTAAGTGAAGACGGGGCTGGCTGGAACGTCGATAGGGTTCGGTAAGGCTATTCTTAGACTAAACTTTTCCTTTGCTTGCCAACCTGATAGGTCTTCGCAAGCTACGTCCCTGGGCCTCAAAACAATTCGCTTTTCAACCCGCCACCCGAGTGTAAGCCTTACCAGAGCCTCCCTGCCTGTCCCTCAATGGGCCCTTGAAAGTGCTAGGGATAATAGATAGCCTCTGCTCTCTCTAGGGATCTGAGTTACTTAAACATTCTTTCGACACCTCTTAGCGATTTATCCAGCTATCTAGTAGACGGCAGGCCTGGTAGACGGCGGGCGAACGCACCGTGCTACTTCTTGCTACGTAAATCTTGGGTCACTTGGATTTTGATAACTACGTAGCTTAGCCGACCGCCATGTTTATTTCTTTGGCAGCAGCGCAGCCGACCGCCGTACCCAGCCCATTCTCTAGCTCATTTCGCAGCCGGCGCCCCAAGTGATCGATCATGAACCGGATGCGGCGGGCTTGCCAACGGGTCGCTCCGCGCAAATTTGCGCGGCAAAACCTGGATAAATCCCGGATTTAGTCAGTATTCTGGTTGCTCCCGGCTCCCACTTGCCGGCCTTGCGGCGTTCGTCGTCAGTTGCAATTATCCACGAGAACATGGTTTTCACTCCTTTTGTCTTGATTTCGTGCCTCTTTGTTGCATTCGGGTCCACGGCTGACCCAGTTCCTACACCCTGGAGCACCCAGTTTTCTGCTGACATGTTGTACTACGCCCCCGAGTGGAGTGATCTTCCTGCCTTTACCAAATTATACTACAACTGGGAAATCAGGAGCCAACGAATGGATCATTACTGCTACGCCAGCGAAAATGTTTGCCTCAATGTTACTGGGACCTTCTTTAGTCAATGGCTCATCGACGTCGATTCTGTCGGTTATTGCATCAGAAAAATGGAGAATGAATGCTGTCGATGCTTTCCCTCCTTTTCAGTGGGACCTGTAGCGCCAGGTGAGGGGTTTCTCCTGACATCGTAAGATTTTGCCAAGAATGCAACGTACATGGGCGTTCAGCCCTACCAAAACTCAAACAACCTGGCCCTAAGTATCGTTAAATTTTTTCTGCCTCTTTTTCTCGTTCCCGCATGCCCTATCGAACCCTCTTTAATGCTATCCAGGGAAGGACGAGAAAGCCCATGTTTGGAGGCAACCTGGTTTCGAACCTAGCGATACCAACTACTACTATGAGTCTTTGACACACCAACCTCTCGCGCAAGGAGGTGTACCAGAAGTCTTGGTAGGTGGTAGGACAGAGCGTAAGCTTTACACACAGCTTGTACACAAGCATGCCAGAAAGGGCAAGATTTCCGTGACAATAGGGCTTAGCCTGAGAGGGCTAGTGTGATAGAAAGGGCTAGCGTGATAGAGAGGGCTAGCGTGACAGA
>DATNRH010000066.1 GCA_036703605.1 Candidatus Obscuribacterales bacterium
AATAAAAGTTGTGACTAAGAAATGACAAAGTTGGAAGGCGATCGCTGTCCTGAGCTTAACGCTAAATTAACGTCTAGCGTTGAGACTTAATCATAGCGGAATCATGTCCCAGTTTTGCACCGATGGGATAGATTTTTAGGACTTAAAGTTGATGTCAGGTTGACTATGGCTGCTTGGATGACCCTAAACGGAACACCGCCGCTGGTGATTGCCCACCGAGGTGCGAGTGGCGATCGCCCCGAACATACCTTAGCGGCCTATGAGCTGGCGATCGCTCTAGGGGCAGACTACGTGGAGCCGGATCTGGTGTCTACCCGCGATGGGGTGTTGGTGGCGCGCCATGAAAATAACCTGATTGATACCACCGACGTTGGCGATCGCCCTGAGTTTAGCGATCGCTACACCACCAAGCAGATCGATGGACAGACTTGCTCGGGCTGGTTCACCGAAGATTTTACCCTGGCGGAACTGAAAACCCTGCGGGTGCGGGAACGACTCCCCTTTCGAGATCAGAGCTTTAACGATCAGTTTCAGATTCCCACCTGGGAGGAGATTCTAATCTTAGTGCACCAAGCAGAGCAAGCGACCGGTCGCACCATCGGCATCTATCCCGAAACCAAGCATCCCAGCTATTTTCAGTCCATGGGTCTGCCCCTCGAAGCCTCGCTCCTCCAAGAGCTGACTCAGTATGGCTATGGACATCCTGACGATCGCATCTGCATTCAGTCCTTTGAGACCCAGAACTTACAGGAGCTGCGATCGCTGACGGCGCTGCCGCTGATTCAACTTATCGGCCAAGCGACGGAGATCCAGGTAGACAGCGATCGCCCCTATGCTGACCTGCTGACCTCGGAGGGATTGGCCGCGATCGCCCAGTATGCCCAAGGGATTGGCCCCGATAAACGCTGGATTGTGCCCAGCCATCCCACAGATGCTCGTCAACTGCTGCCGCCTACAGACTTAGTAGACCGCGCCCATGCCTGCGGCCTCTGGGTGCATCCCTACACGTTTCGCAACGAGCCGCAGTTTCTCCATCCTGCCTACGCCACGCCGCGCCATGAGTATCACCAGTTTTTTCGGCTTGGTGTGGATGCGGTGTTTAGTGATGCTCCTCAGGAAGCGATCGCTGCTCGGGAGGCGCTAGCCTGAGCAGACAGTCTCCCGAGAAGACATTTTATGAATCTTGCAGTATCATCACGGGCAGTTTCCTAGACCTGTTGCCCGCCTTACCTCGTCAAGTTCATGCAAATTTGGACGGTTTGTTTCCTGCTATTTTTCCTATCTACCCAGGTGTACCAAATGGTGCAAGAGGTCTCGCTGCCGCTGCCGTTGGCCATCGCTGGGGGCATTTTGTTGGCGATCGCCTCCAATATCCAGCGCCGGTCAACGCTGTCCTCGTCTTCATCCGTGACGCCATCTGTGACACCGCCTGTGACGCCATCTGCACCACCGGTTAGCCCCCGATCTGAAACGATGTCGCCCCGATCTGCCGAGACCTTAGCCCATCCGCCGATTCCACCTTTCTCAGTGCCTGCGTCTAACCCTTTCTTCCCTCCCCCTCAGGAAAAATCCTAGACAATACGGGTGTTTTGTTGGTACAGTTGTTCTTATGGATCGTTGTGTCCACCCTGTTCTCTTGAGAGGCTGAGAAGGTCATGGAAGCCCTGACAGAAGTCCAACAACAGCTATACGACTGGCTGATCGACTACATCCGCGAGAATCAGCATTCCCCGTCTATTCGTCAGATGATGCGAGCCATGGGACTGCGATCGCCCGCTCCTATTCAAAGTCGTCTAGAGCACCTGCGCAACAAAGGTTACATTGACTGGACGGAAGGAAAAGCGCGTACGATTCGCATCCTCAAGTCGCTGAATCCTGGTGTGCCGATCATGGGTGAGATCGCCGCTGGGGGATTGATTGAACCTGTTACCGACGATGCAGAAGCAGAGCACCTCGATATCTCTGGCGTTCAGCTTAAGCATAAAGACTACGCCCTGCGGGTCACGGGCGATAGTATGATCAACGCCATGATTGCCGATGGGGATATCGTGATCATGCGCCCAGTTTTTGAACCCGATCGCATCAAAGATGGCACCATTGTGGCTGCCCGGGTTGAAGGCTTTGGCAACACCCTCAAGCATTTTTATCGCCACGACAACCACGTCACCCTAGAAGCAGCGAACGACAACTACAAGCCCATTAGTGTACCCGCCGATGCTGTCCAGGTACAGGGGATTTTAGTTGGGGTTTGGCGGCAGTATCTCTAATGGTTTGCTGCTGGGGTCTAGATGGCCTGATGTAGAGCCAGTATCTGATGAGAGTGGTTGGCAGGGGCGGAAGGATCGACGGTGTTGGGGAGAAATGCCCAGGGTTTGGATGGCCTGACGGTGTTTGGCGGTGCCGTAGCCTTTGTGAGCAGCGAGACCATAGCCTGGATATCGATCATCAAGGCGGATGATTAGCCGAT
>DATNRH010000067.1 GCA_036703605.1 Candidatus Obscuribacterales bacterium
ATCTGCAGTCTTCCTGATCTACCCGATTGGACAAGGTTCCTTCTCCGACGGAATGCCCTTGGGTATTTCCGGTACGTTCAACTTCATGTTCGTGTTCCAAGCAGAGCACAACATCCTGATGCACCCCTTCCACATGTTGGGTGTGGCGGGTGTCTTCGGTGGTAGCTTGTTCTCCGCGATGCACGGTTCCTTGGTGACCTCCAGCCTAGTGCGTGAGACGACCGAGACCGAGTCACAGAACTACGGTTACAAGTTTGGACAAGAAGAAGAGACCTACAACATCGTTGCGGCACACGGCTACTTCGGTCGTTTGATCTTCCAATACGCCAGCTTCAACAACTCCCGCGCCCTGCACTTCTTCTTGGGTGCATGGCCGGTGGTCGGCATCTGGTTCACCGCTCTGGGTATTAGCACCATGGCGTTCAACCTGAACGGCTTCAACTTCAACCAGTCTGTGATTGACTCTCAGGGTCGTGTTATCGGAACTTGGGCGGATGTCTTGAACCGCGCCAACCTAGGTATGGAAGTGATGCACGAGCGCAATGCTCACAACTTCCCGCTTGACTTGGCTGCTGTGGATGCACCTGAAATCGGTTAATCTATCGCAGAGCTAGTCTGATAGCTTGATGAAGAGCGCTCCCTCGGGGGCGCTTTTTGCATGGATATAAAGGTCTAGGGCGATCGCTTCTAGGGGTTGGTGTATGGTATCTGTTGGAGATTAAGACAGAGGTAAAAGCTTGGGTAATGTTTTGGTGACGGGGGCGGCTGGGTTTATTGGCTTCCATCTCAGCCACTATTTGACCGATCAGGGTTTGACGGTCGTGGGCTTAGACAACGTGAATGACTACTATGATCCGCAGCTCAAGCGCGATCGCCTGGTCCAGTTGCGCGATCGCCCGTTGTTTACCTTTAAGCAGGTGGATCTAGGCGATCGCGATGCCCTGACCCAAGTGTTTGAGACCTACCGCCCTGAGAAAGTGATCAACCTCGCAGCCCAAGCAGGCGTTCGCTACTCCATCCAAAATCCCCATGCCTATGTCGATGCCAACTTGGTGGGGTTTGTGAATCTTCTAGAATGCTGCCGACATTTTGATGTGCAGCATTTGGTCTATGCTTCGTCGAGCTCCGTCTATGGTGCCAACCGGAAAATTCCCTTTTCGGTTGACGATAATGTAGACCATCCCATCAGTCTCTATGCGGCGACCAAAAAGGCCAATGAGCTGATCGCCCATACCTATAGTCATCTCTACAGCTTGCCCACCACCGGCCTACGGTTTTTTACGGTCTATGGCAGTTGGGGACGACCCGACATGGCCTACTTCCTGTTTACCAAAGCCATCCTAGAGGGCACGCCGATTAAGGTGTTTAACCACGGCAAAATGCGCCGCGACTTCACCTACATTGATGATGTGGTGCTGGGCATCGCCCGCGTCATGGATCATCTGCCGCAACCTGCTGCCCCCAACGATCGTCCAGATGCTCATCAGGGTACGCCAGCTCCCTACGTGATTCACAATATTGGCAACCACAAGCCCGTTGAGTTGATGCGGTTTATTGAGGTGCTGGAGGGGGCAATCGGCCGGGCTGCCGTGAAGGAATTTTTGCCCATGCAGCCGGGGGACGTGCCGGAAACCTATGCGGATGTGCGATCGCTGGTTGAGGCGGTGGGGTTTCAAGCCAGCACGCCCATTGAAGAGGGCCTGCCTCGGTTTGTGGAGTGGTATCGCGACTATTACAATGTGTAAAACATGTGACGCGATCGCCCCTGCTGACTTGAGCGCTGGGTCTATTGCGTCAGATCAAACTAGAGCCATCTATATCAAACTAGAAATCAAACTAAAACCATCCATAGGGGTGTGAGGTAACGTGTCTACAGCAGATATGCAGTCATCAGGGCAACACTCTCCGGCTCCAGCCTTGGTGCTGGAAAAAACCTATCAAGAACCCTCAGCCCTGACGCCGCTGGTGTCTGTGGTGGTTCCCATTCACAACGAAGTGGAAAGCCTTCCCCATTTGGTAGAGGCGATCGCCTCGGTGCTGCAAGAGCAGCAGGTGTCCTACGAAATCATTTGTGTGGATGATGGATCGCGGGATGGGTCGGTCGAATGGTTGCAGCAGCAGGCCCCCCAGCGCCCAGACCTCAAAGCCGTGATTTTGCGGCGCAACTATGGGCAAACGGCGGCCATGGCAGCGGGTTTTAACCATGCCTCCGGCCGGGTGATTGTCACCATGGATGGGGATTTGCAAAACGACCCCCGCGATATTTTGACGCTGGTTGCCAAGCTCGATGAGGGCTATGACCTGGTGAGCGGCTGGCGGAAAGATCGCCAAGATGCCAAACTGACGCGGCTGTTGCCTTCGCGGATTGCCAATGGGCTAATCAGTTGGGTGACTGGGGTAGAGCTTCATGACTATGGCTGCTCTCTCAAGGCCTACAGCGCTGAATTAATCGCCGATATGAATCTCTACGGTGAACTACACCGATTTTTGCCGGCCTTGGCGGCCATTGAAGGGGGGCGGATTGCTGAAATTCCGGTGCGGCACCATGCCCGCCAGTATGGACAAAGTAAGTATGGTCTTGATCGCACCTTCCGCGTGGTGATGGATTTAATGACCGTCTCGTTTATGAAGACCTTCTTGACGCGACCCATGCATGTCTTTGGCTTCTGGGGCGGCATGTCGTTGACCTTGGGCACCGTTCTAGGGCTCTATCTAACGGTCTTGAAGCTCTTGGGGCAATCCATTGGCGATCGCCCTCTGTTAATTCTGGCGGTGGTGCTGATTCTGGCTGGTATTCAGCTCTTTTGTTTTGGATTACTAGCCGAATTGCTGATCCGCACCTATCACGAATCTCAAGGACGACCCATCTACCGCGTGCGGGAAGTTGTCGAGTAGGCGATGGACAAGGATAGTCAGTATGGTTCCAAGCCAACGGCTGGTCTTGTGAACAGGGTACATTTGGGCCGACAATGGGCAATAATCCAGCAGCACCCCTCAGGAGAGTTTCGATATGGCGAATGAAAACCATCTCACTCTGATCAACAAAGGCGTTAGTGCTTGGAACCAGTGGCGTGACGAAAATCCTGACGTTGCTCCTGACCTGAGTGGGATTAATCTCAACAAAATCAACTTAAAGCACGCCAACCTGAGCCATGTTGATCTAAGTCAAACCAGCTTGTTAGGTGCCGATCTGGGCTATACCAATTTGCACCATGTCAATCTGTCTCGGGCTGACCTCAGCGGTGTTGATTTCAATGAGGCGAATCTCACGGAAGCCAATCTCACGGACACTAATTTGCTCGGGGCCTATTTAAGCAGCGCCGATCTGAGTAAAGCTGACCTCAGTCGGGCCAAGGTCAACCGGGCCGATTTAACCGGTGTCAACCTTTCTAGCGCCATCTTGACGAAGACCAGCTTGGTTGGAGCTGACCTCAGCCGGGCTAATCTTAGCCAGGCTAGCTTGGTGGGTGCCGATTTGAGTCGGACAGAAATGAGCCGGGTGAATTTGAGCCAAAGCGATTTGACAGGGGCAGCTCTGCGAGATACGCGATTGATTGGGGCTAATCTAAGTCACAGTATTTTGGTGAACGCGGTTCTGATTGGGGCACGGCTCAACCGCGCGGATCTCAGTGCAACGGATTTCACCGGTGCCAATCTGAGTACAGCCACGCTTTTGGGTGCCAAGCTCACCCAGGCTAATCTCAGCCAAGCTGACCTAACGGCTGCCAACCTCAGCGGTGCCAACTTGAGTGAAGCCATCTTGACCCAAGCGATTTTAGATGAGGCTAACTTGAGCGGTGCCAACCTCACGGATGCTGTTGTGACCGACATGTCTGCTGAGGGGGCTGATTTTAGTCAGGCTACGCTACCCGATGGTTCTCTGTCTGAGTCACCTTCCTAGCCTAAATGCCAGAGCCCAGCGATCGCCGCTGCCGAAGCGATCGCCCTCCGCCAATGCCGGTCTTGGTTTGCTGCTCTAGGTCGCCCTCCTGCTCGGATGTTGGGGGGGATGGTGCTGTGGGCAAGTCCGGTGAGGGGGAAGGTATAGCGGGTTGGGGTGGGCGAATCGGCAACAGCTCACCTTTTCGGGATACAGGAGCCAGGCGAGTTTGGGCTTGGTTAACGGCTACCCCCGCAATGCCACCACACATGACCGAGAACACGGGATTAGACATCGCATTTAAGACGCTGTCCATCATGTACAGCAAGAGTACCGTGGCCATGAGGGCTGCAGGGGCCACCTGGGGATGGGACCATAGCTTGGCGGGATAGCGGCGAATAAAGGCAAACACTGATAGGAAAAAGGATCCAAAAATTGCTGTTAGCCCAAAGAGCCCATTCACCCCAAATACAATAATCCATAGGCTATCGGTGACAGCAACATCGTTGCCATCCTCATCTATAATGCGGTTGCGCCCCCATCCGCCCCAGCCAAAGATTTTGCGCTGTCGAGCTTTGTCTGCCAATAATTCTTCGTTATTAAATCGGAATTCTAGCGATGCGATACGCTCTTCTGGCACAAAGGATTCTAGGGAAGTGATAATTTGATCCGTTATGTAGGTTTCGGTGAGGGCATTTTGGTAGAGGTAAACCGACAGGGAAACAATGAGGGCTAGCGCGAGGATGGCGGTGCGGAAATACCAAGCCGCTGCCATAATGCCTAGCCCGATGACTAGGAGCATGTAAGCGCCGGTGGACTTTAGCAAGGTGAACCCCACCAGCATGACCGGAACCAGGATCTTCATAGGAATCCCGCGAACCTTGGTGAGGGCTCCTGTTTTCCAAAGCCCAATGCCTGTCAAGGTTGCAGCCATCATCCACCCACCTACAGCCAGACCGTGGCGCATCAGCACCGTAGGCCGGAAGCCATCCATCCGCATAGCTTGGGCAAAGTCGGCAAAGGCGTGGGAGCCGTAAATGATGGCATGGAGCTGGGGGCTAAACCGCACTTCAAAGAGACAGAGAGGAATGTAGGCTAGTCCGCCAATGAAAACAGCGATCGCCAACATCCGCATCCCTTTGAGGGTGTTGAGATAGATCCGTCCTAGAAAATAGGGAAAGCCCCAGGTAACGGTTTGCTCAATGGATCCTGTAATGCCGTCATAGAGACCTAGTCCGTTTGACATAGATGAGAAAAAGGGCGCGATACAGTAGAGCAGGATGGGAATATCGATCCAACTCAGTTTAAAGAACTGTAGCTTTTGAGCGTTGAAAAGCAGGGTTGCCAGAAAAATGCCGTAGCATGTTGCCGACATTTTTGTATAGTCTGGAATGCCTGGTAAGACTAAGGTTGCTTCTGGTAAAAAGAGCCAGGCTAAGACAAAACTGAGCACAATGGCGCGCTGTCCGGGGAGCTGCATGAAGAGATACAGCACCAGCGGAAACCACAGCAACATGACTAAAGGAACGGTAGGCGCTACGTAGCCTCCTCCGTTGTAGGTCATCTCAAAGTTCATAGGGCACAGTGTGAACTGAGGTCAACATAACGCATCTCTAGCAGGTATCCACAGCAGGCACAGGATCTCACCCCATTGTGAACGATAGATTTTAGATCCGCATGGGTATATGTGACGGAACTGAGGGTAATCGGTGTCATTGGGTTGCGATCGCTGAGGTGGTATGCGACCCAACCTGATGCCAGCTTGTCCAAAGCATTCTGGGCGGATGTTCCTTCAGAGAGGCTGAAAGCGATTGCCCATAATAAAAGGGGCTAAGATAGCCCCCGATCGGTTCAGAATTCCAAGTCAACATTAGACTAACGTAGCAATTTAGATACGATTGCAGCATTGAATACAAATAGAGCCATTTTGGATTTTCTTTAGATATTCCTGTAGTTTCGTCTATGGCACGTATAAGGTTGGCTATTAGTTATTTGAAATGATCCGGCTAAAAGCGATCGCTTTGGATAGGAAAAGGTTTGAAATGATCATGTTTTGACAAATAAAATGTATCCCATCACTCTTTCTGGGATGCCCCCGATGAAGGGAGAATTGGGGCTTTCTCCTTCACCGGAGGGCATATGAGGCAACGAGATCGTTTAGGCTGTCGTGCTTAAGATGTCGTGCCCAAAATGTCATGATCTAGAAGCTCAACGTCTTGTTTAAGGACGACCTTGAGGACAGAATCATGGTCAATCTTGAGCACGACCCAACCATGGGATGACCTAGGCAGCGAGGATAAAGTTATCTCGGGTTACTTGAGTAGCATCAATGCCTTTGAGTATAACAATGGCCTGAACGGCCCCCTCGTTGAAGCCGAACCCTAGCCCTCCTTCTGTATCGACTCGAACGGCAGTATCGCTTCCGAGTTGTCGGACAGCAACATAGCGAGTGAAGATATCAACATCGGAGGACTGATTGGTGTATCGACGATCTGCAAAAATTCGACTGAGGTCAATCAAATCTCTCTCTACACTAAAGTCCTCAATGGAGTCCCGTCTTCCATCTATGTCCTTAAACACAAAGGTATTAAAGCCACCGCCACCGCTGAGGATGTTGGCACCCGGGCCACTGTGGAGAATGTCATCTCCTATGCCACCGAAGAGTTCGTTGTTTCCATCGCCGCTAAAGAGTTGATCGTTGCCAGCGTTGCCTTGGAGGTAGTCATTACCGCTGCCACCACGCAGGATGTCGTCTCCCTCTCCGCCGAAGATGCGATCGTCCTCATTACCGCCAAAGAGGCGATCTTCACCAATGCCACCGAGGATAAAATTATTGCCCGATGTGCCATAGATGACATCATTACCAGCGTCACCAAAGAGACGATCATCGCCAGGACCACCGTAGATAATGTCAGTGCCATTCCCCCCATAGATGGTGTCATCACCTGTTCTGCCATAGAGGATGTCGTCGCCAAAATTACCGTAGATAATGTCATCCCCAAGACCGCCATAGGCAGTGTCATTGTTATTACCACCATAGAGCTGATCATCCCCAATGCCTCCAAAAAGGCGATCGTCCCCAGCTCCGCCGATCAGCAGATCATCGCAGGCTAGACCACGGAGATTGTCATTGCCGCCGCGACCCTCTAGGCGATCATTGTCTCGGGTGCCAACCAGCTCGTTATTAGCATTGGTGCCAATGAGGGTGACGCCTTCTTCGCAGCAATCTTCACAAGGTGGCTCAGGCACCAACTGGACAATGCGGGTGCCAGCTACATCGCGGTTATTGGCAAGATTAGGATCGTCTGTTGCCGATCGCACTGCTGCCCGGTTCCGCACTATCAGGTCGCGATCGGGGGCGATCGCATTTACCTCAAAGACTCGGACTGCACCGCTGGCCAGGCGATTGAGGTTCCATTGCACAATACCGGTTGCCGCACTGTAAAATCCCTGGGGTGCACTATCAAAGATCAGGCCATCCGGAAGGCGGCTACGAGTGATCAAATTCGTGGCGGTATCGGGGCCAGCATTGCGCACACGGACGCGATAGGTGATGGTTTCACCGCCTTGTACCCGATCGGGGCCAATGATGCTGAGTCTGAGATTGGCTAAGTCATCCTCTGGAGGCTCAGGGTTATCCAATCGGACAATGCGGGTGCTAACGACATCGCGGTTATTGACAAGATTAGGATCCTCAGTTGCCGAACGCACGGTGGCTGCGTTCCGTACTGTGAGGTCGCGATTGGGGGCGATCGCAGTTACCTCAAAGACTCGACTTGCGCCGCTGGCTAGACGGTTGAGGTTCCATTGCACAATACCGGTCGCCGCATCGTAGGTTCCCCGAGGCGCACTATCAAAGATCAGGCCCTCCGGAAGGCTACTGCGCGTCACCAAATTGATGGCGGTATCAGGGCCAGCATTCCCCACCCGGATGCGGTAGGTGATGGTATCCCCGCCACGCACCCGACTTGGCCCAATCGTGGTGAGTCTAAGATTGGCTAAATCCTCCTCGGGCAACTCATTCACAACATTAGTCGCTAAAACGCGGCGATTGTTGTTGAGATTGGGATCCACTTGAGTGCCCGTGACAAAAGCGGTATTTTCAAGGGTTACCCCGGCTGTTGCTGGTGCTTGAACTGTAACGGAATAGGTTACCTGGTTACCATTATTGAGATTGGTGGGAGTCCAGTTGATGGTATTGGTGACCGCATTATAGGTGCCTCCATTGGATGCACTCACAAAGGTTAGACCATCGGGCAGTAAATCCTGCAGGGACACATTGGTCGCATTGTTGGGCCCGCTGTTCGTCACTGTAATGTTGTAGGTGAATTCATCCCCTGGCAGCACGTCACTTGGCCCAGTTTTACGAACCACCAGATCGGCTTGTGGGCCTGTGGGAGGATCGTTGGCCGTACTAATAGTGAGGTTACGAATCTCATGGATATTGGTTGCCCCACCCGTTGAGGCACCAAACCCAAACTTAAAGGTATCTGGGATGGCTTCTCCGGTTTCAGTAACGACATTGAAGGTGGGGATAATGTCTTCGCCAAGATCGTTAAAATCCCCATCGTTATTGAGATCAAGAAATACGGTGAGATCGCCATTGTCTTCAAGGAGGATGCGGGCTGTGCGCTGCGCTGCATCACGATTGGCGGCAGCGTTGACACTTAACCCACCTGCAATAGGATCGCTCGAAGTAATGTACCCGTAGTTCGTTTGCTCCGGACCACGGATAGAGACGCGATTCGGAGATAGTCCTGCAGGAACTAGTCCTCCTACGCGACCCTCATCCGCATTGGAATAGTTACCCCAAGCATCAAATCCGATCCCGACATACCCGCCTTCTAAGCCAGCATCTACCGTGGGAGTATCGCGTTGCGCATAGCCGAGAGATCCACCAAAGGCTCCCGCTGTTGCGGGGGTGACAGAGCCATCGAGAAGAAAGAAGTTGATGCCATCGGCACCACTGCCCCCGTACATGAAAAACTCAAAGGTAATGTCTAAGCCATCACTGCTGCTGATCGGGTTGTTGTAGATGACAAAGGCGGCTTGGTTTTGGGCAGCAGGCGTGAGGCGCAGAGCGCCTGCACCAACGGCATCAATGGCACCACCAGCTACACCTGGCAGGGCACCAGTAGTGCCTGTACGAGCGGTTAGGACTGGGTTGTTAGGATTCGGGATGTTTGCTCCAGTGCCGTAGATCCAGGGGCCTTGAACCGTGTCTAGGGTAAAGCTGTCTTGAAAGAGAACGGAGAGAACAGCGGGGTAGCGATCGCGCGCCTGGGCTGAGAAAGCCAGTTCGCTGCGGAGGGGAGCCGTGGTGACATCAAGCTGCCAATTGCCGCCGCGATCGCGATGACCAACGGGCGTGGAGGAAGCCGCAATCGTTGCTCCTGTCAGCTCATGCAGCGTTTGCACAAACACCTGTCCCCGACGGCCAGCCCCAACCTCACAGCCATAGATGAGGATTTCAGAGTCTGATGCCAAAGAACGCTGCCATTCCCGAAGGCGATCGCTTTGGCTCTGCAGGGTGTCCTGATCGAGAGGAACTCGTCCTAGGGCTAACGATCCTGGTGATCCATGGGCGACGAGATGGATAGTGCGGACATCGCTGTACAGGTCTAGAGTTTGGCTAATGAGGGCGATCGCGTCTTGGGTTGGGTTGAGAAGAATAGCAACGCCATGGGTGGGTAGTTCGGAGAGTAGATCGGTATAGTTTTCAACTCTCGAATCAACGAAAACAAGATGGGTTGGGAGGGTTGTAGATGCTGGAGATAGATGCACCGTTCTCTTCAGTTGATCGGCGTTGGATGAACCCCTAGTTTTTTGCATGACTGCTAAGATCCTCAATTGCATTTTAGGAACGAGTTCGTCTCACCTGATGCAATGGGAGGTCTTGTTAGCAATCCATGTCGATGCTTTTTGGATGGATGAACTGCTAGATATGGATGCATGGACAAGATCTACATTGAAAGGGGACGAATTTCAGGGTGTACAGATACAGACTAAACATGGCTGCCATAACAACAATATCGACAAAAAACACAGATTATTTGCGAATAAGATAATCTGTGTTTTTGTCAAGTGCCTGTTATTGTAGCGTTGATGGTCTGAGGTAGAGCATTGATGATATGGTGTGACCGTCTTAAATCCGACTGAGATGAAAAAATCAACTTCAACTGTAGCAATACTGATACGTGTATAACATTAATTTTTCCAATCTTCATCGAGACATCACTAACTAGGTGGAAACATGAGCATGTTCCTTTAAACAAGCCTATTGTAGGGGAGCATTGCATGAACTCCAAGAGAGTGAAGTAGGTATTTGGGGGAAATGTATGGGTGTGTGTCAAGATTGACGCGGCAAGCGATCGCTCTCCAGTATTTTCTCTGTAAAAATAGTAATCCTACGCATCAGTATTTACCCTGAGATAAGCCTGTCGCCTGCGATCGCTGCCTGTATGGAGTGATGCCCGTCACACGCAGCACGAGAGTGCATCACATGGAAGCGTCTATATTCATCACGATTGTCTCTATTTACTGTCACGAGTATGCTTAGGCTCCCATCACAGAATAATCTGAAGCAGTATTGGATACTGAATAGTGTGAATCAAGCCATAGCGATCGCAGTCTGTGTTTTGAATAGATTGCTATCTCCGCAGCAAGTATTGCAATGACTGAGGGTTTCTATGATGACCTTGCCTATGCTCGTCTCTTCCCCAAGCTCTAAAGGGGGTTCGCATCAATCTCATCAGTTAATGGGACGGTATGTCCGGCGTTTTTTGGCCCTAGGCATGTCTAAGGTCGAAGCCCAACAACTTGCCCGTGCGGTCGTTCAATATACCGTAAGCAAACGTGTGAAGGGGCAGCGGCGATCGCTGAAAATGCGGCAACTGATGCCAGTCTACTGGCGGCGGCTGATTGAAGTGGGTGTACCGCTGCAAAATGCCAAGGAAATCGCTGAAATTATTGCTGCTTATGATGTGCTGCGCCAAGTCCCTTCGCCGTACCAGTTGGCTCTACTCAAGCAACATTGCCGCTATGTTTGCCGGGCAGAGCTATGGCGGCCCAAATTGCTGATGGTGGACTAAGCGATCGCCCTCACGGTTCCTTTTTTTTGTTAGGCACAGATGTCTTAGATCAGCCTAGATTTTTGGGGAGAGATGGTTTCCGCGATCGCCGGTCAACATCTTCCCCGTCCTAGATCTGCAGATTCCACTATCTCTATTCCACGAAAGTTTCATTTTGTGGAATAGAGGTGATTCATGCAACCCATGAATAGACTTTTTTCGCACTAAAGTGACGGGATGTCCTCTCAGACGTGGTTTCTATGCATTGCGCCCAACGGCAGATGGTTCCCAAACGTGAGGGCGATCGCGTTATGGCTGAGCCAGATTCATCCTGATCTAGTCGAAGCTCATCCCCTCTTGATTGAACTAGATCAGGATGAACGAAGGGACTAATGATCGTTGTCGAACTTACGTTGGGCAAGCTTAGATATTTCGGCAAGGTGAGCTCTCACCCCACTATCCCTAGGCTTCCAAGCAAGATCGTTGCACAAGGTGGACATGCGTGGAGGCTGGTTGTTTCGAGGGTGAGTCATTCTAAGGATGAATAGCGATCGCTAAAAAATCGCCCGATCGAGTGAGGTTAAACAACAGCAAGATCGTTTAAGTTTACTGAAGAACAGCAAGGTAAAAATCGCCCCTTGGCAATTGCCAGGGGTTTTTTTATGGAAGTTTGGTGGATCTCAACGCAGTACCCCTTCCATGGCTGATCCTCAGGACAAGCCTGAGAATTCAGTATTTCTAACCTTTAGAAGAAGGCACTCACGGGCAGTCAAGGTGTCTTAATTTTAACAAATTTCCGATTAAATCTTGACTAGAGTTTAATCGGGATGCCATCAGCTCTGTAGTCCACAAGAATCGGCATGAAAAGCACCCTGCCTGGGAAAACAGGGTGCTGTGGAGTTAGTTGCATATAGTTCATAGTTCTAGAGCGATCGCCGAAACCCGCAGGTGATTTGTCAAGACTCGATGAGTTTCTAGTAGATGAATTGTAAAGCTCCCCCGTCTGTACGTGGTTATGGATGGGGTTAACCGAGGTCATAGTGCCCTGAAGCTATCCACGTCTGATGAGCTAGCGCTAGGCCATTTTAGGACGAGACATTAGGCGATCAATCTAGTGGATTGGATGCGAGCAGCGAGGCCGCGAACATGCCCTAGCCCTGGAATAGCGTCTAGGGCCAGGAGAACTTAGAACTTGTGTTGATCTATGGCTTTGAGATGTTTCCCTTGGCGGATGTTTGGGAATGTAATGTATTGCATTAGTTTAACCTAGATAAAAATTTCTGTTTTCTTATAAAGAATTGATGGAGAAATGACGTAGATTCATTACGAATTTTTTGTGCATAGCAGAATTGTCTTAATACTTTTTACTTGGAATTATTATTCACAGCACAATAGAAATTAAGTACCATTTTAGTGGTTTATATTGCATAGAGATTCCTAGATGAAGCTCTCTATTCTAAAGAGCGATCGCCCTGGAAATGGAATCCTAATGGTGGATATCTAGTAATTTTTTATAAGTTTTGTAGAAGATTGTTTACATGTCTGATGGCCTGGGATGCGTCACCATAGCTACATTTTTAGGAGAGTGCCATGAATTATAGAAGCCATGACCTAGGTGCTACATCAACTCAAGAGATTTCTCCATTTCATGAGCAGACGTTAACAGCTTCTAGTCTGTATGAAACGCTGCATCAACCTCACCCTAGTGCTTTGCCTGGACGTCAACCCTGGAGTGCTTATCAACCCACCCCTCCCCATCGTTATGGCTTGGCTGAGCTGGGTATGAAAAATCTGGGTAACGTCTATCGAAATTTGCCGGTTCCTCAGTTAATTGAACATGCTCTGATTCGAGGAGAAGGTGTTTTAGCGAGTAATGGAGCCCTCTGTGTTAAAACCGGCAAGCATACAGGGCGATCGCCTCAAGATAAGTTCGTTGTCGATGATCCCGATCATCATACAGAGATTCATTGGGATGAGTCTAATGTTCCTATTTCTGAACTCAAGTTTCAACATCTTTATCAGCGAATTCTCTCCTATGTTCAAGGGCGAGATCTCTATATCTTTGATGGTTTTGTAGGGGCAGATTTAGCCTACCGCATGGGTGTAAGAGTCATTACTGAACTAGCATCAGAAAGCCTCTTTTCACATCAGCTTTTTCTCCGTCCTTCACCATCAGAATTAGCGAGTCATCATGCAGATTTTACCGTAATTGCTGTTCCAGGATTGAAGGGCGATCCAGACAATGACGGCATTCATAGTGAAGCCTTTATTGTGATTGACTTCTCAAAACGGCTGGTGATCATCGGCGGATCTCGCTATGCCGGAGAGATCAAAAAATCGGTCTTTTCCCTCATGAACTACTTCATGGCTAAACGGGGAGTCTTGCCCATGCACTGCGCGGCCAATCGAGATGCGCAAGGTCATACAGCCCTCTTTTTTGGACTCTCGGGAACGGGAAAAACTACCCTTGCCTCTGATCCAGACCGGTTTTTGATTGGTGATGACGAACATGGATGGTCGGAAGAAGGCATCTTTAACTTTGAAGGAGGGTGTTATGCCAAAACAAGCTGCCTGTCAAAAGAGCATGAACCTCAAATCTGGCAAGCGATTCGCTCAGGAGCCTTGCTGGAAAATGTGATTCTGCGGGCAAGCGATCGCTCTCCTAATTACGATGACCATGCCCTCACCGAAAATACTCGGGTTGCTTACCCCATGGACTATATTTCCAATAGCGAACCATCGGGTTTGGGAAACCATCCCAATGCAGTGATCTTTTTAACGGCAGATGCCTTTGGCGTGCTGCCCCCGATCGCCAAACTCACCAGCGCCCAGGCAATGTATCATTTTTTATCGGGATACACGAGTAAACTAGCGGGCACAGAACGGGGCATTATCGAACCTCAAGCCACTTTTTCCGCCTGCTTTGGCAAACCCTTCTTACCCCTTGCAGCAGCGCTTTATGCGGAGATGTTGGGCGATCGCCTGCGCAAACATCACTTTACTGCCACCGTATTTTTGGTGAATACAGGTTGGTTTGGCGGCCCCTATGGCGTCGGGCAACGCATCGCCATTCGCCATACCCGTGCCATGGTCAGTGCGGCTCTCAATGGTGCCTTGAACCGAGTCACCTACCATGCCCATCCCATTTTCAAAATCTTTGTGCCGGATAGGGTGCCCGGCGTACCCCTTGCCCTCCTCGACCCCCGGAAGACTTGGGCAGATGCCCAGGCCTACGATCAGCAAGCCTGCTTTTTAGCCCGCCAGTTTATCGACAACTTTGCAGCGGTTCATGGCACAAATCCAGAGCTGCTTGATGCAGGCCCCACCCTGGAAGCATGGTCTTGAGCTTAAGCAACTGCCCCCAAAACGCTTTGTTTCTCTAGGGCTGGCGATGCGGTGCAGCAGGTGCTCAAGGTTCAATTTGCATAGATATCTCCTCTGTTCCCGCTCGATTTACTAGCTATTTACTCAAAGTTCATGATTTCTTCATCGTTTAACGGTAAATCAACGGGACACAGAATGCAGGATGTAGAGCTAAACTACACGCAGGTAGATTAAATGGTTCGACTCGGGCTATTGTAATTGAACGGTGGATGAGTCCCATCATTCTCGTCTCTAAATTCCATAGGGTGCATTGAAAGGTAGTGTGTAGGCTATGTTCGATGAGGCCATGCCTCAGACCCATAGCTGTCACTCAAGAGCAACTGATAACCACTCGTAGGTCTAAGACCTTGATATTGGCTGATATCGTTTGATGATGGATCGACTCTCCCTATGAGTCTCTAGATATCATAAATACAAGTTGCCAATAGTTAGCCCATGACGTTCAAGTAAGTTTTTAAGTTATTTAGTCCATCATCTAAAGGGCGATCGCGATGTGAATCATGCGCCTGATCGACCGAATTCAACTTTGATGGTGCTGAAGATCTCTAAAGAAACTTGTTGTCGCTGGTCAAGGAAAACCCTAAGCTTGATGATTCCATCAACCTTGGTTGTCCAAGCGAGTGCAAACCTAACAGCCTGATCCAAGTCATATCGTGGCGTATAGGGTGGTGTTTGAATCAGTTGCCACAAGCCTTTATGATGCCTTGTTAGGTATCCTGCTCACGTTTTCTACGACGCCCCTATGTTATGTGGAGACACTTAACCTTATGCATGCGCTATCCAGCCCCACAACACCTGATATGGATTGGGTCGATCGAGTGCTCGTTTCAGCAGGCATCGATGATCACGCCGTTCCCGCTGGCTTGGAATATGCCATTACTCAGTCTGAAGAAGGCATGATGGTTTCGATTTGGGAGCCTGCCCCACTTACACCAACTCGAGTGAGCCCTTTTATGTTTAAGGTAAATCACCGAGTTGAATCTCAGGAAGAGGCCCATCAATTTCTCAACCGCTATCTCCAGCAGATTATTGTATAAAGGCTGAAGGATGGGTCATCGGCAGTTAAAACTGATGTCCCATCCCAAAGGTTTCATTGCGATCCTACAATGGGTGACCGAGTTGATTACACTCAAGATTGAGGTTCATGCCAAGGTGTGGGCAGATGCTGCAGAGGGTAGGATGTGCCTAACCTGATACCAACTGCGCAAACGCCGCCATAGCAGGACGACTGAGCGGCATTGTTCCTAGACTAGATCAGTCTTGCCTAGGAACTAACCTTGATGGGTGGATATAACGTGTTACCGATGATGTAGGGGGCGATCGCCAATGGCCGGGGGAATCGATTTGTTTGGGGATGATGTAGAGTCGGTGCGTAGTTTAGTGGCAGCGGTTGCTAAAATTGCCGGTCGTAATGCCGCCGCCATCCATAAACTCACAGAGCAGGTGGATCGAGTAGTAGCGACCCAGGAAACCAATGCGATCGCGATCGATCGCCTCACCCATCGCATCGATCGCCTCTCTCAGTCGGTCGCCCGTCTTTCGGTGGGTGCTGAAGCCGATCGCTCCGCCATGCGAGGCATTCAGGCCGAAAACCAAGAAATTTTGACGTATCTCAAGGGTAAGCATTAACGTTCCGCACCAGCAGGCGGCGATCGCCGGTGAGTTGGAGCCTTATGGGCTTACAAATTGTGGACTGATGGGCTGCCCTATCGTTTCCCCTCATCCCCTAGCCCCTTCTCCCTTTGTGGGAGAAGGGGCGCAAGAAAGTACAGGGTGCAGGGGTTTTCAAAGCCTCTCTACCGCTTTGGGAAAGGGTAGAGAGGTTGATCTGACCCGTCAACCAGGCTAATGACTCATGTCCAACATGCGCTGAATGGGTTTGAGCGCCGCCTGTTGCAGTTCAGCAGCCATGGTGATCTCGGGCGATCGCCGCTTCATGGCCCAGTAGATTTTTTCCAGGGTGTTCAAGCGCATATGGGGACATTCATTGCAGGCACAGCTTCCCATAGGCGGCGCTGGAATAAACTGCTTGTGGGGCGCTTGCTTTTGCATTTGATGAATAATACCCGGCTCTGTGACCACGATGAAGGAGGAGCGATCGCTCCGTTGGCAATACTTGAGCAGGGCTGTGGTTGAGCCTATATAGTCGGCATGGCGCAACACCGAAGGCTCACATTCCGGATGGGCCAAGATCTCTGCTTCTGGATGCTCCATGTGCAACTGCACCATTTTCTTCTCAGAAAAATTCTCATGCACCATGCAGGCTCCCTGCCAGAGCACCAAGTCTCGGCCGGTTTCTGCCATGACGTAGCGCCCCAGATTTTGGTCGGGCGCGAAGATAATGGGCTGATCCCCAGGAATTTGGTTGACGATCTGCACGGCATTGGAACTGGTGCAAATGATGTCGCTCATGGCCTTGATCTCGGCGGTGCAGTTGATGTAAGAAATCACCAAGTGACCTGGATGAGCGGCTTTGAAGGCGGCGAATTCTGCTGGAGGGCAGCTATCTGCCAAGGAACAGCCGGCATCTAAGTCGGGCAACAAGACCAGCTTGTTGGGATTTAAAATTTTGGCTGTTTCCGCCATGAAATGGACGCCAGCAAAGACGATCACCGCTGCATCAGTACTAGCCGCTTGGCGAGATAATCCTAGGGAATCGCCGATGTAGTCAGCAATGTCTTGAATGTCGGGATCTTGGTAATAGTGGGCTAAGATCACCGCGTTCAGCTCTTGTTTTAGGTCTTGAATAGCGGCGACTAGGTCGGTGGGTAGAGCAGACGTTGACGTGGGACGAGCAGTCGTAAACACAGCAGTACCATCCATCAAAGGTAGGGAATCGGCTGCCTGAGATTGATCCCGGCCTCCAGATCGAAACGATGGATCAATAGGTCGGCTCGGGGGATGGCAATCTAGACAGGTTTCCCATTATAGTAGTTTTTACCAAAATTGGAGGGTTGACGGTGAAGGTGCAGGGAAACGGGCAGGCTAGGGTGTTGACGGGTGAGGAGATTCAGCGCTTGTTTGCCGATGGATTGAGCTGCGATCGCGATCGCGCCCTGTTTGGCCTTTGTCTATATACGGGCTGCCGAATTTCTGAAGCCCTCACCCTGCAGGTGGATGATCTACAGGGCGACATCCTCACCCTGCGGCGGCGAAATACCAAGGGCAAGCTCCAAACGCGATCGCTCCATATTCATCCCGTCCTAGCAAATCTGCTGGCGGCCTACGCTCCGGCCAGCGGCTACCTGTTTCCGGGAATGCCAGGGCGATCGCCCCATCTCACCCGATTCAGCGCCGACAAAATTCTGCGGGCAGCCTGCCGGCGAGTGGGGCTCCAGGGCATCAGTACCCATAGCTTTCGCCGCACAGCCCTAACGACCATGAGCAACGCCGGCATCCCCCTGCGCCATATCCAAGACATTTCTGGACATCGCTCTCTCGCCACCCTCCAACGTTACCTAGAAGTGCGCCCCGAAGATC
This sequence comes from Candidatus Obscuribacterales bacterium, assembly GCA_036703605.1. Lineage (NCBI taxonomy): Bacteria > Bacillati > Candidatus Melainabacteria > Candidatus Obscuribacterales > Candidatus Obscuribacterales bacterium. The sequence continues at coordinate 17,815 of DATNRH010000067.1, forward strand.
GACAGCGAGCGATCGCCTCCCTCCGGTTCTAGGCTCTGTTAGGGCTGATCCCGCAGAAATCTGTGGAATTTTGTAGGATGAAAGAGTATTTTGTAAACCAGTGTTAAACCCCATGGGATTATTCGGATTCGGTAAAAAGCTCAGCCTGCCCACGGCTCAAGAGGCGCTAGCTGGACGGGCAAAAACCATGCCCATTCCGTCCAAACATTTTGTCAACGGCAATCCCCTCAATCCTGATCTGAGCGGCTTAGAACAAGCCATGTTTGGTCTGGGCTGTTTTTGGGGCGCAGAACGCAAATTCTGGCAGCTACCAGGGGTCATAGTTACGGCGGTCGGCTATGCAGCGGGGATCACGCCCAATCCCACCTACCAAGAAGTCTGTAGCGGTCTCACTGGCCACAATGAAGTCGTCTGGCTGGCGTTTGATCCATCCCAGATTAGCTATGAAACCCTGTTGAAGGTGTTTTGGGAGAGCCATAACCCTACTCAAGGTATGCGCCAAGGTAATGATGTAGGTACGCAATATCGATCTGGAATCTATACCTATTCTCCAGAACAGCAGCAGGCGGCAGTCGCCTCCAAACAGGTCTATCAAACAGCAATCCAGTCCGCTGGCTATGGAGCGATCACGACTGAAATTCTAGATGCGCCAACGTTTTACTATGCGGAAGAGTATCACCAACAGTATTTAGCTAAGAATCCCAACGGTTACTGTGGATTGGGTGGAACCAACGTATCTTGCCCCGTGGGTACAGAGGTTGAAGCTCGGGCATAACCCATAGCACCAAGTTTCCGCAAAACAGCTAGAGCGTAGATGCATTCTACGCTCTAGCTGTTAATATGGCTTAAATAACCCAGCTTATTGGCGGATGACGCTAGGCTACTTTGAGCAGAAACTAGAGAAGATTGTGTAAAAAATCTATAGTTGTCCAAGGTTCCGCCCTCAGCATCCGTTAAGAGTGGGTATCTGAGATCCAAGATCCGTTGAGCTCTCGGACAAGAGCATCCACGTTACTAGCAATGAGGGTACGAATCTCTTCGTCATAGACAGGTAAGTGGGCAAACCAGGCCTCTAGCTCGTCTAGCTCATAGGGCGTTAGGTTCGTCAGTTTTGATTGAAGCTCTACTGGCATGTCCATGGCAATTCTCACGGGGCTACTGAATAGTAAACTGGAAGGTTGTAATGTGACGGGTTGATCGTTGCTCGGGCATGATCAAAAACGTAAGCAACGCGACGGTTGGATTGATTGTGGGTGGTCGTTAGGAACCCAACGTTTAAGTTCCGATCGCAGGCTGGAGAGTAACCATGACCTGAGTATTGATGAACAAAGACCCATCCTTCAGCAAGGCAAGGATGTGGGGTCTCAGCGGGGCTTCAGTATATACCACAGGGTCATGAGTCACTATTCCAGACAATACCTCTCAGATGTTTGGGAAAGGTATGACGACTAAACTTCACAGAATTAAGGACTTAAGGACAAAACGCTCATGACTTGGGGGGGAGTGCCTGATCGCTATCGCATCTTGATAGATAGGATTACAACATCAGGCTTTTCTTCGTCCTACGCCAACAGGTATGAAGATAGACATCACCCCCATACTGCTGCACGACGTTGATCAACAGATTTCAAGGTAAGGGTTAAGGTCTAGATGGCTGGAGTATCCAAATACTGGCAGCCTCTAAGAAAAAAATCAGTGATTTTGCTTACAAAGTTGGCTAGTCATGTGAGACTTAAGTCTAATTCTAGCGATCGCGCTCTATTTTCTCAAGCTGTTATAAGATTAATTGCGTATTTTCACTGAAACAACATCTATACTGGTTTAGCTTCATAAAAGCTATAAATTTCTGTTTCAGAAACAAGGTAAAATTACCAGCCCTTCAGTATAAAAAGCTCACACCCGGCCACCCATGGTTACCCTCTGCTGCTGGAAGAAGCCCGCACCAATGCTGCCGGTGTTGGGAGTAGGTCAATCAGGGGGAGCGATCGGCAGCTCAAACCATAGGGTTGTTCCTTGACCATAGGTGCTAGAGACGCCAATGGTTCCATGGTGTGCTTCAATGATTTGCTGACAGATATACAATCCTAAGCCTAGGCCCAGGGTTTGGCGGGCGTTGGGCCCACGAGTGCAAAGATTGAACAGTTGATCACATTGTTCTGCCGAGAGGCCAGGCCCGTTGTCATGGATGGTGCAGCGGAGATACTTGCCCATGACTTGGGCGGCCAGCTGTAGATGGATCCCATGGGCGTTGTAGCGTAGGGCATTAGAGATGAGGTTGTGATAGACCCGGTGTAGCTGTGTCGGATCTGCCTTCACGAGCGGCAGGGTGTCTGGGATTCTCACGGACACGATCGCTTCAGCGTCTTGTATAGAAGAATACAGATCGCCAAGAACCTTCTGTACTGAATTTTCTAAAGAGAGCGGTTGGCAATGGAGCTGAATGCCTTGGGTTTCGAGCGTATAGGCTTCGAGTAAGGAATCAATCAGTTCAACTTGGCGATCGCCGCTCTCAATCATGCGGTCTAGAATGCCTTGAGACAGCGTTGTTTCACCGGCTGGATTGCGTAAATTCCTTAAGACCATCAACGTGCCCAAGACGGGGTTACGGAGGTCATGGGATACGGCATGGAGAAAGAGACGAATTTGCCGGCGCAACTCAAACTCCTGTCGCATCATCCGCTCGTAGAGATATACGCCTAGGTTTGAGATCAAACAGACGGAAAAAAGCTGAAATGCAGTCAGGGAATATACTGCAGAGCCCATAGCAGGGGTAAGATCGGTGCGAGCCGCAAAGTGAACGTTTTCAAAGCCAAGGAGCATCGCTCCAGCCACACTGCCCAAAAGAACAACCTGAGACAGCAGATGCAGCCGCCAGCGCACGGGGATCAAAATGGCTTGGGCTGTGAACACAATCATCCAACTGACGGGGTTGAAGATGACTTCCCCTCGAAGAAATACCTGGATCTGGGGCAAAAAGGAAATTGACCAAGATAGCCATAAAAAGAGCCATCCTGGATAGTTCCGAGCGCGGAAGTCCTTCAGCAAGACCAACCCCAAGACTAGTCCCAGACCTTGAGCAATGGAGCTCACGATACAGCGGTAGGATAGCCCTGGCGTGAGGCTCACCGATTGCTCCAGCGTCACGGCTGGGATCACCACAAGCAGATTGAGCGCGGTTAAACAGCTCAACAAGATAATAGCCAGGATGCCAATTAAGCGTAATCGTTCAAGCATGAAGCGATGTTGCCATTTTGGATAGTCCAGTGAGGAGGAGGACGGCATCCAAGGTATTAAGCGATCGCACCATGGCTTAAATGAAATCAGCGTTAGCCTAGGCCACTGAAGATGCTGTGGAGTTTTTGCATTCACATTGGAGCAACTATGAGCTACAGTCTCCACTGTACGAGATCACTGCCCATCTCACTAGCTCCCAGTGGTTCACCCTTTTGGATGAAGGCTAGGACAAGAATGGATCCTGATGGGGCGATCGCATGGAATCCTGACTGGAAAACTGCTGGAGAAAATCTTGCGGGGTGTCGTAAATTTCCAGAACGGTATCCAGGCAAGACATTTCCACGGCCATGCGAGCTTGACCACTGAGGGAGCACAACGCCAGCCGTCCACCCACCTTCTTCACCCGCTTGCTAGCAATCACCAACGCTCCTAGACCACTACTGTCCATGAAGATGACGTCCTGCAGATCTAGAAGCAAGCAGGCGACATTGGATTCTAAACTTTGGGTGACCCAGTGCAGGATATCTGGCGCACTGGTTGAGCTAAGGATGCGCGTGGTCGGACGGAAGATTCGATAGGGGACAAACATAATGCAACCTAGAAAACCGACTGGCTGAGCAAGGTCCATGGCGAGGCCGACCCTGGGTCAATCCACTTTTCTGTCCCAGGGTTGGATATCCGGATCCTGGCTAGCTAGTCTTGCCAAGCGTGATCTAGATTAATGGCTGGATGGTGCAGATTTATATTCGATCAGCGTAGCTTGACGACGGAAGATTCGACGGAGATGAAACTGGAGTTGCCCCTGCAGTTCTGGAAATTTTCCGATGGTGCAAAACCAGCCATACCATCGAGCCACACCTGGGTCGTAGCCCTTACCTTGGGCATAGCGAGCTGTTCGCAGGGCAGACACTGGATAGAGAGCCAGCAGCAGCAAACTAAGCCCCGAGGTGATCCCAGCCGTTCCTAGGATGACGACCGGGATCACCAGCCCCCATATCCAAATCCGGCGGCTTTCTTTGACCCAATGCTGTTGAGGACTGCGGCCATGCATCCAACTGCCTTGGGCGAAGGCGTGACCCGATCGCTGCGATCGCTTCCACCACTGGGAAAACTGAGTCATCTGGGCATCATGTAGGGTCATCTCTGCATCCAGACGGAAAATTTTCCAATCCTGCTGACGCAGCCGCACACATAGCTCCGGCTCCTCCCCAGCAATCAAACTAGGGTTGAAGCCATTCACCTGTTGCACTGCCGCCACCCGCATCATGGCATCACCGCCACAGGCCGTAGCTTCCCCCACCGGGGTATCCCATTCAATGTCACAGATTTGGTTGTAGATCGAGGCTTCGGGAAAACGCTCCCGCCGCCGTCCACAGACTACCGCCAGATCCGGGCGATCACTCAAGGCTTGGCGAGCCGTCTCCAACCAGCCTGGCACCACTTCACAATCTCCATCGACAAATTGCACAAAGGTGAGATCGGGCTGGAGCTGCAGCAGTCGTTCAAAGCCAGCATTCCGGGCGCGGGCAGCGGTGAAGGGAATCGATAGATCTAGCACCACCACCTCAACCCCGAGAGATTGGGCAAACTCGACGCTGCCGTCCGTGGAGCCAGAATCGACGTAGACCACCACATCAGCTTGGCCCACCACCGACTTTAAACAGCGCTGCAGACGATCGCCTTCATTGCGACCGATCGCGACTAATCCAATTGTGTTCAAGGGATACCTCACTCATTGATGAGGGGCGATCGCCCCATGGGTTTGCTTCTACCATGCCCAATCCAGCTTAGCTTCGGCAAGCCGCGATCGCCCCATGAACCGTTTAGGTGCCCCATCAGATACACAAGCTAACCAAGACAAGGATGATCTCTAGGAGTCAAGACTCACCTCATGTCTGAGCGTTTCCTCTTCCCTGAGCAACCTATCTCTGAGGGAGAGATTGCATCCGGCTCGTGATAAATATCACTCAGCGACGGGTTTGAGATCAGCAGAACAACGAGGGTTACCTCACATCGTTGCACGATGGAGATCAAGATCAATCGCTAGAACTATCACAGAACTGTCTCAGCTCTGTCACAGGGAATTCTCAGAACTTTGATTATCGTAAAGGAGTCGTAAAGCAATGGGTCAGACACTATGCAAGCTCAAATCAAACTACAGATGATGTCATGGGATCGCATTAATATCCGACTATTGCTGACGCGGGAATCGGGATTGCTGCAGAAAATCAATCCATTTCATACCTCGCTTGATCACGATATTCATATTGCCGTCGAGCGATCGCCTGATGATGATCTGCCCCCAGTGCATGATTTGGTTGAGCTGGAAATTTTGATGCGTCCTGCCTAATTCTTTCGTTTTTAGCGGAACTTTTTTCATCCCTTGAACATCAGGGTGGTAGGTTTGATCGTATTTACCCCACCTAGGATTAACATACCCAGCCCCCTTAAAGCTTGCCCAGGTGCATCCTATGCCAACAGGCGATCGCCCCTTCAGTAATATCTGAATCATTGGACTGCTGTGGATCGTTGGAGCAAGCCTCCAACTGGCTCAATCCACGGCTCGCCCAATTGCCAACAAGCTGATGTCCTAGGTGATTCTAGACTGGAAAACCTGCCTAATGACTTGATGACAGCGATCCCCAACTTGCATCATCAGGCCACAAACCTGGAAGACTGGCATACCATCCGAAGGTGACAGGACAGACCAACGTTGAAGCGATCGCGTCAACATCACCTCAACATGAATATCTTTCAGCAAATTTGGGTATCCTGGGCACGCCTGCGATTTGCACATTACTAGGGACTCTGTATGGCTGATCCGTCCTTAACGCCTTCTCCCGAGCCCACACCTGATCCTGCGGCCAAACCGTCCCTAAAAGCACGGGCCATCCGGGGATCCATGTGGACGCTAGGCGGCTATGGTGCCAATCAGGTTCTACGATTTGCCAGCAATTTAGTTCTGACCCGCCTGTTGTTTCCAGAAGCCTTTGGGCTAATGTCGCTGGTGCAGATTTTTCTGCAGGGGCTAGAAATGTTTTCCGACATTGGCATCAAGCCCAGCATCATTCACGATAAGCGGGGCGATGATCCAGCCTTTCTCAACACCGCCTGGACGATTCAAGCCGGTCGCGGCGTGGGGCTGTGGCTGTTGTCCTGCGCGATCGCGTTCCCGGCGTCCCAGTTCTACCGCGAACCCATGCTCACCCAGCTTTTGCCCGTGGTGGGGTTAACGGCATTAATCTCCGGCTTCACCTCCACCAAGCTGCCCACTGCCAACCGCAATCTTCGCCTTGGGTTGGTGACCAGCTTAGAACTCACCTCCTATGTGGTGGGTTTGGTGGTGATGGTTTTCTGTGCTTGGCGGTATGAATCGGTCTGGGCGCTGGTGGCAGGGGGGCTGGTAGATAGCCTGTTGCGCATGACCCTCAGCCATGTGATGCTGCCGGGCATCTCCAACCGCTTTCATTGGGAGCCAGAGGCCTTCAAGTCCCTCTATCGCTTTGGGCGCTGGATTTTTATTAGCACCGCGCTGACGTTCTTGGCCGGTCAGGGCGATCGCTTGATTCTGGGACGATTGCTAGACGTGCGATTTTTGGGGGTTTACACCATCGCCGTCACCCTAGCGCGCTTCCCCCGCCAAGCCATTTCTCAGGTGATCGATCGCGTCCTGTTTCCCTCCTATGCCGAACTGATTCGCGATCGCCCCGAGCGAGTCTATACCAATCTACGAAAAAGCCGCCTCACCTTAATAGGAATTGGCTGGGGTATTTCCCTAACGTTTATTCTGTTTGGCCCCGCTATTATCAACACTTTATATGATGAACGCTATGCTGATGCTGGCTGGATCATTCAGATTATTTCATTGGGATCATTAATTGGTGTTGTGGGCGGCACCTATGACGGTATTTTGATGGCCAAAGGCAAGACTTTCTTGGTGTCCTTTTTGTTGGTTGTGCAAATTTCAGTGCAGTTAGCCGCGATGGTCATCGGCTATCAGCTCAATGGTCAACCGGGTGTGGTGTGGGGGTTAGCCAGTGTGACCTGGTTTGCCTATCCTGTGAAAGCCATCATTTTCTCTAAGTTTTCGCTCTGGCAGCCGGAGGTTGATATTCCGGTGCTTGGTGCTGCCATCGTGATTATTTGGGGCTCAACCTATATGCTGAGTTCTATTTAGCCTATCAGCATGATTTATGGCAGTTGTCGTGATGGTTTTCAAGATTCATGCATCCTCTTCATCAAGTTCTATCAGGTGTGTCTGCTGGTTTTAAGGAACAGTCTCATCATCTCTAGCAACCTCATGTATTAACTTCAAAAACCTTCAACCAACTGAGCTAGTTCAGCAGATTTATTTCAGCACCAGAGATTCAACCCAAGAGACACCATGATCCAACAGCCAGATGCCTTAACCGCAAAACTGTTTCGAGCCTATTACAAGGCTAACTTGGTCGTTCGTCGTAAGTCCTATGAGTATCTATGGATATTGGGACATATGCGATCGGGTTCATCGATGTTCACCCATATTCTTAACACTAATCCAGAAATTTCTGGCTATGGAGAAACCCATGTTTTTTACTGGAATGAACATGATTTAACTCACTTAATGTGTGATGTTAAATATGCCCTAAAGCAACTTGATATGAGCGATCGCTTTATCATGGATAAAATTCTCCATGATATGCATATTAAAGACGAATCACTCCTCAATCATCCTCGTATCTCCATCATTTTTCTCCTGCGAGATCCGGCAGAAACCTTGTCTAGCATGGTCAAGCTATGGGGCGAAACCGGAGATGACGGAGTCCAGCTCTATTCTGTAGAAGACTACACTCAATATTATTGCGATCGCCTCCGAAGCATCCAGCGCTATGCCGAAATCATGGAGCATCCTAAGCGAGCATTTTTCCTCACCCATGCCCAGCTCATTCACCAAACAGATGCTATTTTTCGAGCTTTAGAACAGCATCTAGCTCTCAAATTTCCCCTTTCTGAACAGTATGAAAAAACACCGGTAACTGGACAGCGAAAAGTAGGTGACTGGTCTGGAAATTTAGAATCTGGAACCATTATTCGCAATCCTAAAAAAACACTCTATAACCTAGATCCACATCTTCTTGAGCGGGCCAATCAAGCCTTTCAAGACTGTTGTCAAACCTTAAGCCAGCGATGTACTAGCCTGCCCATATCCTAGGATGAATCGTGAGCCAGATGGTGAAACAAACCTCGAAGACCTCCCCCAACCCCTTTGCCAGAGAGGTAGAAGGGCTTTGAAACCACCTTTCGTCCACCTTTTGTCCCTTTGTGAGATGAGCTGATGTCAAACGTGCCTATTGACTGCGATCGCCCCCCTCGGGTCTCGGTCATTTTGCCGGTTTACAACTCTGAACGCTACCTAGCTGAAGCAATTGAGAGTATCTTGTCCCAAACCTTTGAGGACTTTGAGCTGTGGATCGGCGATGACTGTTCTAGCGATCGCTCCCTCGCCATCGTTCAAACCTATGCCGCTCAAGATGCCCGGATCCATGTGCTGGCTAACCCCACCAATCTAGGGGTGTCGGCCACCCGCAATCGCCTCCAGGCCCAAGCCCAAGGCGAGTTCATTGCCGTCATGGATGCCGATGACATTGCCCTGCCCGATCGCCTTAGCCAGCAGGTCAGCTTTCTTCATGACCATCCAGAGGTGGTGTGTGTGGGTGGGAACCATGCTCTGATCGATGCCGAGGGTCGCCTGCTCACCTACCTGGCCCTCCCCCCAGATAATGAGGCGATTCAACAATCTGCCCTCGCCGGCCATGGCAGTATTTGCCATCCCTGTGCCATGATGCGTCGCAGCACGCTACAGCAGATTGGCGGCTATGACGAATCGCTGAAAAGCGCCTTAGATTTAGACCTGTGGCTGCGGCTGGGCGAAGTGGGGCATCTGGCTAATCTGCAAACCGTTGTGCTGCACTATCGGCTCCATGCCCATTCCATTAGTGAAACGCGCAGTACGGAACAGCGGCACAATGCACGACGGGTTTGCGAACGCGCCTGGCAGCGGCGCGGTATCGAGGGCAGCTTTGAAGCGGGCTATGCTTGGCGGCCCACCGCCGATCCTGAGTCCCAGCATCACTTTATGCTTAAGTATGGCTGGTGGGCCTTCAATAGCCGCCAGCGCCAAACCGCCATGGTCTATGGGTGGCGGGCGATCAAACTGCGTCCCTTCCAAGCCGATGGCTGGATACTCCTAGGCTGTGCGATCGCCAAGCCAATGCCGTCGGAGGAACCTTAGCTGTCCTCTAGGAGACCTTTGGAAAAAGAGTCCGTTCATTCACCCAGTAGGAGAGCGATCGCACCATGCAGACTTTGGAACTACCGCCACCGCTCGTTAGCGTGATTATTCCGATGTATAACGCCGAGGGCTATATTACTCAGGCGCTGCAGTCGGTGCTGCAAGAAACCACGATTCCCTTGGAGGTGATTGTGGTCAACGATCGCTCTAGCGATCGCTCCCTAGAACGAGTGCAGGCGATTCAAGATGCTCGATTGCGGGTCGTCAACGGAGCCAAGGCGGGCATTTCCACCACCATGAATCTGGGGCTAGCGGCAGCGCGGGGTACGATCATCATGCGTTGTGATGCCGATGATCTGTTTACCCCTGGCCGCATTGCCTCCCAAGCCAATTGGCTGCTGCAGCATCCAGACTATGGCGCGGTTTGCGGTAGCTACGACATCATTGCGCCCAACGGCTCTTTTGTCCTGCAGCACGACACCGGCGGCACGCCGGAAGAGGTCACTGACGAACTCCAGCAAGGCATCACCCGCACCCACCTCTGCACCTTTGCCATCCGCACGGATATTTTGCGGCTCCTGGGCGGTTTTCGTCCCTATTTTGAAACCGGCGAAGATATTGACCTACAGCTGCGCCTGGCTGATATCTGCCGGGTGTTTTACCAGATCGAGTCGCGCTATTGCTACCGCCTGCACAACGACTCCATCACCCATATGATTCCCTCCGAGCGACGGGTCTTTTTTGATCGCATCGCCCGCACGTTTCAGCAGCAGCGCCAGCATCAAGGGCAGGATGATCTGCAACATGGCATCTTTCCGCCCATTCCCCAAGGTTCCGAGTCGCGATCCTATTCATCCAATGAACAAATTCAGGGATTTTTACAGGGTCGGGCCTGGCAGGCTCTCAGCCAAGGACAGCGGCGGAATGCCTTGAAGCTAGGGGTGCGATCGCTCCTGGCCAATCCCGGACATCTGCCAACCTGGAGCAACTTTTTGGTGTTACTGGCCAAACTGCCAACCCAGAAAGCACAGCCGGCACCTGGTCACCCCAATCGACCTATGGCCGAAGCACCCCAGCCCCCCGCTGAACCGGTCACCTCAGAGTTGAATCGAGATGCATGATAGCGATCGCGCCAACCTGGGCAACTTGAGGGTAGATTTACGGATCTGCTACCGTTGAGCCTTAGTATCTTGCAGCCAAGGAGCTAGATTTGGTCGTTCTGACATACCTATGCTGGGCGATCGCCCTGATCGTCTGCATTCCAGTTCTCACCTTCACCCTTGAATGTTGGCTAGCCATGCTGCCGGGGCGATCGCCCTCCCTATCGGTCAACGCACCACGATTGGCGGTGCTCATCCCCGCGCACAATGAGGCGTTGGGAATTCAAGACACCCTGGCCGCGCTGATGCCCCAACTGGTAGAGGGCGATCGCCTGATCGTCATTGCCGATAACTGCAGCGATGACACCGCCGCCATCGCCCGATCGGCGGGAGCCACGGTGCTCGAACGCCAGAATCTTGACCAGCGGGGCAAGGGCTATGCCCTAGATTTTGGGCTGCGCTCCCTCGATGCGGATCCGCCGGATATTGTGGTGATGGTGGATGCTGACTGCACCCTGCTGCCCGGAGCCTTGCGCACCATCGCCCAGCAGTCTGCCCGATCCCAGCGCCCGGTACAGGCTTTGTATTTGATGGAGCAGCCGCCCGAGCCCAGCGCCAAGGATTCGGTGTCGGCCCTGGCCTTTATGGTGAAGAATCGGGTGCGGCCGCGAGGTTTGCAGCGCTTGGGCTTGCCCTGCCTGCTCACCGGCACCGGCATGGCCTTTCCCTGGGAAATGATTCGGCAATCGCCCTTAGCCAGCGGCAACATTGTGGAAGATATGCAGTTGGGTTTAGACCTAGCGATCGCCGGTGCACCGCCCCAGTTTTGCGAAACGGCGCGGGTGATCGGTCGCTTGCCCCAGCAGGATCAGGCCGCCACCAGCCAACGCACCCGCTGGGAGCATGGTCATTTGCAAACCTTGGTGACCCAAGTTCCCCGGTTACTGACCACGGCGATCACCCGTCAGCGCCTTGGGGTCTTGGCCCTAGCGTTGGACTTGGCCGTACCACCCCTGTCGCTGTTGGTGATGCTGTGGGGTGCCGCTATGATGGGGGCGATCGCCGCTGGCTGGCTGGGTGTGTCTTGGGCGATCGCCGGCTTTTTGGGTCTGCAGGGCCTGCTGCTGCTATCGGCGGTGATGCTGGCTTGGGCTCGCTTTGGGCGATCGATCCTTTCCCTAGGACAGTTACTCTCGATTCCCCTCTACGTGCTCTGGAAAATCCCCATGTATATCGCCTTCATCGTCCGACCCCAGCGGCAGTGGGTGCGTACGGAACGGGATCCAGCCCCGCCGCCCAAGGCCGATAGTGCGCCCTAGTACCCCAAACCGTCCTTAATCCCTACATCTCCACGGAAACTTTACGAACCATCTGAAGGTTTACAAAAACTCGTGGGAATACTGAGATGGGCTAGGCCTCAACCCTGCCAAACCGGGAATTCATAAGGAGGTTTTCATGCAGATCATTCCCACAGACATCCCCGATGTGCTGATTTTAGAACCGAAGGTGTTTGGGGACGATCGCGGCTTCTTCATGGAAAGTTTTAACCGGCGTACCTTTGCCGATAAAACTGGGCTCGATCTCGATTTTGTCCAAGATAATCACTCGCGCTCCGTCAAGCATGTGCTGCGCGGTCTGCATTACCAAGTGCAGCAGCCCCAGGGTAAGCTGGTGCGGGCGGCGATGGGCAGCATTCTCGACGTGGCGGTGGATATGCGGAAAAGCTCCCCCACCTTTGGCAACTGGGTGAGCTGTGAACTCAGCGCCGAGAATAAACGCCAGCTTTGGGTGCCCCCCGGCTTTGCCCATGGCTTCTTAGTGCTTTCTGACACCGCCGACGTGCTCTACAAAGCCACCGACTACTACGCACCCCAGCACGAGCGATCGCTCCTTTGGAATGACCCCGACGTGGGTATCCTCTGGCCCCTCACGGCCGACCCGATTCTGTCGGGCAAAGACCAAGCGGGTCAATCCTTCAAAACAGCCGAGGTGTATGCCTAATGCGGATTCTACTCACGGGTATTGATGGTCAACTGGGCAGCGAACTCCAGCCCATTCTCTCCACCCTCAGCGATGTCACCGCCCTAGGGCGATCGCACCTGGATCTCAGCCAGCCTGACCAAATCCGTCAGATGATGCAGGCGATCCGGCCCGACGTGGTCGTCAATGCTGCGGCCTATACCGGCGTAGACACCGCCGAGCGGGAGATGGATCGAGCGATCGCCATCAACGGCACCGCGCCCACCATTTTGGCGGAAGAGGCGCAAAAACTCGACAGTTCCATCATCCACGTCTCCACCGACTATGTGTTTGACGGCAGCAAAAATACCCCCTACCTAGAAGACGATCCCACCGGCCCCAAGGGAGCCTACGGGCAGTCCAAGCTGGCTGGAGAGCTGGGCGTGAGCAATAACTGCGATCGCCATCTGATTGTGCGTACCGCTTGGGTCTACGGTGCCGGCGGCAAGGGCAATTTTGTCAAAACCATGCTGCGCCTTGGGGCCGAGCGCGAAGAACTGCGGGTGGTGATGGATCAGGTCGGCTGCCCAACCTGGACAGGAGACTTGGCCCAAGCGATCGCCCAGTTGATTCCCTACCTCTGCGCCCCCAGCCCCACCACCGGCATCCTCCACTACACCAACAGCGGAGCGATTAGCTGGTATGACTTTGCCGTGGCGATCATTGAAGAAGCCGCCGCCCTCGGATTTCCCCTCACCCTCAAACGGGTGGTGCCGATCACCACCGCAGACTATCCCACCCCAGCCCAGCGGCCTGCCTACTCAGTGCTGTCTGGTCAGAAAGCCGCCGATATCCTAGGGCATCCGGCTCCCCATTGGCGGGCCAGTCTGCGGAAACTGCTGCATGACCTAGCACCCGTGACCGCCTCTGCTCGTTGAATTCAGTCCTTCACCCATAGCACTCCCATGAAAGCAATTATCTTATCTGGTGGCAAAGGAACCCGTTTGCGTCCCCTTACCTATACTGGGGCAAAGCAACTGGTACCCGTCGCTAATAAACCCATTCTCTGGTACGGGATTGAGGACATTGTCGCGGCTGGCATTACTGAGATTGGCATCATTATTAGCCCAGAAACCGGCGGCGAAGTGCAGGCTAAAACCGGGAATGGCGATCGCTTTGGAGCCAACATTACCTATATTCTGCAGGAGGAACCGGCGGGGCTCGCCCATGCGGTGAAAATTGCCCAGCCGTTTCTCGGCGATTCGCCCTTCGTCATGTACCTGGGCGATAACCTGGTGCAGAGCGACCTAAACCTCTTTATTGACGCCTTCAAAACTCGCCAGCTCGATGCCCTCACTCTGCTCTGTGAGGTGCCCAATCCCACCGCCTTTGGGGTCGCCAAGATTGACGACGAGGGGCGGGTGTTAGCCTTGGTGGAAAAACCGAAGGTGCCGCCCTCCAACCTAGCCTTGGTAGGAATTTATCTATTTGCGCCTAGTATTCATGAGGCGATCGCCCATATCCAACCTTCGGCTCGGGGCGAGCTAGAAATCACCGACGCCATCCAGTACCTGATCGACCATCAGCAAAAAGTAGAAGCCCGCCGCATTCAAGGCTGGTGGCTAGATACCGGGAAAAAAGATGATTTGCTAGAAGCCAACCGGGTGATTCTCGACACCTGTTTGCAATCCTCCGTCAATGGCGATGTGGATGAAAAGAGCCAGATTATCGGACGGGTGAGCATTGGCAAACAGTCCAAAATTATCAACTCCACCATTCGCGGCCCGGTAATCATCGGGGACAACTGCCATATTGAAAACTGCTTCATTGGCCCCTACAGCAGCATTGCCAACGAGGTATCGCTGATTGAAGCCGATATTGAACATAGCGTCTTGCTGAAGGGTGCTAGCATCACCGGCATTCATCACCGCATTGTAGACAGCCTGATTGGTCAGCGGGCCCAGCTCAAAGAAGCGCCTCAGCGTCCGAAGGCTTTGCGGTTCATGATCGGCGACGATTCTAAGATTGAGGTGATGTAGGGTATCTCAGATCCCAGCCACTCCCAACCGCACGCCTAGCAACCCTAGATGCCTGGGTTGCCCACCGTTCCGCCCCATACTTTGATGCAAGAGGCACCTGCTCATGCCTGAGACCGCAGATTACAAATCCCTCAACGTTTTATTGATCATCGAGTCCTGTAACCCGGATTGGTCATCGGTTCCCTTGGTGGGATACAACTTCTTTCGAGAGATCGATCAACGGGTGAACGCCACCCTGGTCACCCATGTGCGTAACCGAGATGCCATTCAAAAACGAGGGCATCAAAACGTTGTTTATATCGAAGAAAGTCGGGGCATACAGCTTTACTTTGGTTTAGTTGGGCCGATCGCTTCCAAGATTTGGCCACTGTTTCATGCCCTCACCTATCCGGTCTACGAGGAGTTTAACCGACGGGTCTACCAGCAGTTTAAAGACAGCGTGGTGGCGGGAGACTATGACCTGGTGCATGTGATCACCCCGATGATTCCTCGCTATCCCGTCAAGCTGAGCCAAGTGTGCGATCGCACCCCGTTTCTCTACGGCCCCGTCAATGGCGGCGTTCCGTTTCCCAAAAACTTTGAAGCAATCGCCCGCAAGGAACATGCCTACTTGAATTTTCTTCGAGATCTAGGGGAGCTGCTCCTGCCTGGCTATGAAGATACCTATCGCCGAGCTGACAAAATTCTTGCTGGATCGACCTACACCTTAGAGATGCTGCAGGAAAAGTTTGATCTCCCCAGCAATCGCGTTCATCTGTTTTACGAAAATGGCATCGAGCAAAAGTTTTTAGATGCCGCTGAGGATCGCCCCGCCCATGACAAAATTGAGCTGATTTTTGTGGGGCGCTTAGTGCCCTATAAAGGAGCCGATATGTTGGTCGATGCGATCGCCCAACTGGAGCCCGAGGTGCGCGATCGCATTCACCTAACCATTGTGGGAGATGGCCAAGAGCGATCGCCCCTTGAAGAACAAACAAAACAGCTCAACCTAACATCAGCGATTACCTTTACCGGCTGGGTGCAGCAGCAGGAAACCCTCGACTATTACCGCAAGTCTGACCTCTTTTGTTTCCCCTCCATCCGTGAATTTGGGGGAGCCGTCGTTATGGAGGCCATGGCCTGCGGCTTGCCTTGCATTGTGGTCAATAACGGCGGCATTGGTGAATATGTGACGGCAGAAACTGGCTTCAAAATTGAGCCGCTGTCCCGCGATCATATTGTTCAGGAAATGGCAGCCCACATCACCCAACTGGTGCAGGATGAAGCTCTGCGTCAAACGATGTCAAAAACAGCGACGGAGCAGGCTAAACAATTTGAATGGGGACAAAAAGCTCTAACCATGATGGCTATTTATGATGAACTAGTGAGCCCATCTTCGGTTCCTAAACTTGATGTCGCCAAAAGTTGATAGCCTCTCCATTTATCGGATGAAATAGGTTAAAACCATAGTTTCAAAAATCTCTCACCCAAGCCTAGATATATTGTAGGCAGGTCGCTTCATAGAACAAGCTATTAGGCAAGCACTCTAACCATTAGGTTGCATTTCGTTTTATAGACCGCTTCTTTTTGTAACGTACCCTGTAGGACTCAGCCAGGATTATGGAAAACATGCAGCGACGACTTTTGATCACCGGTGGGGCGGGTTTCATCGGATCAAATTTTGTCCATCATTGGTGTGAAACCTATCCCAGCGATCGCGTAGTGGTGCTGGATGCTCTCACCTATGCCGGCAATCGGGCTACCTTAAATGACCTTGATAGCCATGGCAATTTCCGGTTTGTGCAGGGGGATATTTGCGATCGCCCCCTAGTGGATCAACTGTTGGCGGAGGAGCAGATCAACACCGTTGCCCACTTCGCCGCTGAATCCCACGTGGATCGCTCGATTCTGGGCCCCGATGCCTTCATTCGCACCAATGTCGTCGGCACCTTCACGCTGCTCGAAGCCTTCCGCCATCATTGGACAGGTCGCGGCCAGCTAGAGAGCGATCGCTTCCTGCATGTTTCCACCGATGAAGTCTATGGCAGCTTAGAGGCGGATGATCCCGCCTTTAGCGAAACCACCCCCTACGCGCCCAACAGCCCCTACTCTGCCTCCAAAGCTGGCAGCGATCACCTAGCCCGGGCCTACTTCCACACCTATGGCATGCCCACGCTGATCACCAACTGTTCCAATAACTACGGCCCCTACCACTTCCCCGAAAAGCTCATTCCCCTGATGTGCATCAACATCCTGCTGGGTAAGCCGCTGCCAGTCTATGGTGATGGGCAAAATATCCGCGACTGGCTCTACGTGAAAGATCACTGCACCGCTCTAGATGTGGTTATCCACAAAGGTCAACCCGGCGAAACCTATAACGTTGGCGGCAACAACGAGGTCAAAAATATCGACTTGGTGCATATGCTCTGCGATTTGATGGACGACCTCGCGCCAAGTCTACCCGTGCGCCCCTCTCGGCAACTGATCACCTTCGTGAAAGATCGAGCTGGCCACGATCGCCGCTATGCCATCGATGCCAACAAAATCAAAACCCAACTCGGCTGGACGCCCTCCGTCACCGTCGATGAAGGCCTACGCCAGACTATTGAATGGTTTCTTAGCCATGAGGAATGGTGGCAGCCCTTGCTCTCCGAGGACTACCAAGCCTACTACCAAAAAGTCTACGCCTGAGCAAAACACCCTAGCGGTAGGACGGGTTATGCTGTCGCTAACCCGTCAAAGCCTGACACAACTTGAAGCCCCTCACCCCAAACCCCTCTCCCAGAACGGGCGAGGGGCTTTGAAAGCCCGTGAACTTTTTGGTTTCCACAGGGGTAGAAGGGGCTGGAAACCAGTAGAACGGGTAGCGATCGCGTAACCCGTCCAAGCGCCCACCTTACGAGAACATCTAGGCTCATTGGGTGGGTAACTTTAACGTCTCTTGAACAAGACATCTGACCACAGGTGAACGGTCAGGAACAGATGTGCCCTGACCGTTCAGCCGCTAGTACTCCGAGGCAGACATAACCCGCCTAGTTGCTAAGGCGGAAACCCTTGACTGTCTTGGAAGTCCTTTTCGTTCTTCTGTCTTCGTTCTTCTGTCTTGCGTTACTAGTCTTCCAAACAGCGCAGCATCCGCACCGTCGCCGCCGTGGCGTAGTTACGTAGTGCCGCTTGGTCGGGGCTGAACCGTTGCCCAGTTTCGTTGAGCGGTGAAGCAACACCGCAGTAGGTAGACATCTGGGTAATCAAGCTTGAGCCCCAATGCCCGGAGATATCGGTAAAGCTCGTCGCCGCCGTATTGCCGACTAGCGTAGGATCGTCACCTTGGAGCGTTTGCCCATATTCAGCCGCACGGCGCAACACCGCCATCAGCTCAGCCCGCGTCACCGCTTGACCAGGGCGGAAGCTACCGTCTTGATAGCCGCTGATAATATTGTTATCGCGGGCAAATTGAATCTTAGCTGCACTCCAGCGAGACGCACTCACATCTCGATAGGGATTACTACCAACCTGAGTTGGCAGCGCCAAGTTCACATCGGGCAACGTATCGAGCGCCTCAATCACAATGGAGACCAACTGTTCGCGGGTCAAGGACGCGCGAGGACGGAAGGTGTTATCTTCCAAAAATCCTGAAATAAACCCACGTCCAACCGCAAGCTGAATATCCGCTGCATAAATATCTCCAGCAATATCACTGAAGGCAGGCGTCGTGGGGGGTGTCACGACCGGCGGTGTGGTCGGTGGCGTCGTAGGAGGCGTGGTCGGTGGTGTTACAACTGGCGGTGTCACAACCGGCGGTGTGGTGGGCGTGGTCGGTGGTGCAGTATCCCGAGTGATGTAGACATGCCCCAAGGTGCGGCCTTCATAGGTGCGCTTCGCAAACCGCCAGCCAGGATCGAGGGTAATTTTGGCAAAGTCGGTGGTGACGCCATTGGCGCGGCCAATTTCATACTCTTGGCCTGCTGAGCGACTGAAGGGCACGCCCACCAGCACCATATCTCCACCCCGACGCACCACCCGCAGGCTGTACTGAACACCCAAGTCTTCCCCGGCAATACGAATCGAGTAGCCGTTACTATCGGTGCTGCGGCCACAGATGCCCGTAAAGTCAAACGACAGCAGGAGAGGATCGATAATCGTGGGATTACTGCCCTGCTCGCTCCAACATTGCCGCGTTGTGGACACTTGTTCAACAATCAGCAACTGGTGAGAACTGCCGCCGCCAATGGGAGAAGCGATCGCCACAAATCGGCTTTGATCAACTTCCTGCTGTCCAAAAATAGACGCTAGGGCAGGGGCAGATATCAGCAGGGTGCCTGCCATGGTGCCGGCAATGGCTGTAACTGTGGAGATGCGATGAAGAAGGGATTTTATAGCCATAACTAAACCATTACAAATTAGCGGATGAATAGAAGTGATGCTCGTCTGAACTAGGCGATCTGAACTAGGCGAATCGCGAGATACTTGCTTACTCTTGAGCCTAGACCGTTTGCCTCTTCTATCGTTAGTTAGAACAGCTTGATGATGATTGAATGGGCTCCTGCGATGCAGATGACCGTAAGGTGAACAGTTCTTTCCGCCGAGTATGGCCGAGCATGATGGTAGCGGAAGTATCTAGCAGACAGAATCAATCATAGGTGTTGGAAATCGCCCTTAACACTTACAAACAGCATTTTTTTATCATCTCACTATTCTCGATTATCCGTAATCTCCCGCAATCTCCTGCAATCTGATCAAGGATAGGCCTGCAAAAATTCCCCTGGGTTAAGCCAAGGGAATGATCGTGATTAGACGATGGATTAGGGGAGCGATCGCCCCCCATCACCACCTAAAATTCCATAGCATCCATACTGATGATCTGATTATTGCTGTTAAACAAGATAAACAGGTCGCGAGGGCCATTCTCAAACTGACCGGTCATAATCACTACCGGTGCATCGCCGGAGTTGTCCACCGTTGCGGCAACGGGGCCTTCATAGGCACCGGTACTAGCAATGAGATCGTTCCATTGCTGAGCTAGGCTTTCAACGGTGAGGGTGGTGCGAATGGCCGGATCGTAGCTTTGCAGGGCAGTCGCGTAGTCACCGCTCGCTAATGACTCAATAAAGGTTTCAGCGATCGCTGTGACATCAGCACCTTGGGCCACCAAGTCAACCGCCGCAGATTCTCCAGCGGGAACGGATTGAGCCTGAGCTGGAGCGATGCCACCTAGAAGAGCAGCAGCAATCACGATAACGGGCAAGTATCTTTTCATAACGTATGTCCTAAATGAATGAAGCGACTGAAAACCTAAATAGCTAGACGAAAAGGCGCTGGATTTGTGCCGCTGGCCAGAGCACGTCCTCTAAGCTGTTCAGGGCTTGACCCTTCACATAGATGGGTTGAGATGTCCCGATCGCCCTGGAAAAAGCGTGAATAGGGAACTATCCCAGTTTAGTCGTCTAGCTGTCCCAAAGATATCAACTCGGAGTTAGCCAGAAGCATCGGTTGACCGACCCTGCTTGAGAAGCAGACATACTTCCTAAAGGATTCACCCCTGCACCTATTGTTTCCGTAAACTATCCCGCACGTTTTCACGAACCTCCTCACCCCTTCCTCTAACCCATGGCCGATCAAGAACACCTCAACTTGCTCACCCAGAGCGTCGATGCCTGGAATGAATGGCGGCAAACCCTCCGCATCAAGCCGGATTTGAGCGGTGCCAATTTGAGTGGGCTGGATCTACACATCGCGGATTTGATCAAGGCCAAGCTGGTGGAAGCTCAATTGGTGAAAACAAACCTGCGCGGTGCCTATCTGCGAGATGCGGATTTGAGTGAAGCCAATCTTCAACAGGCAGATTTAGAGGATGTGGATGCGGGCTGGTCAATTTTTATCCAAGCCAATCTACGGCGCGCTAAGCTATCGCGGGCCCAGCTCATCCAAGCCAATCTCAGTTGGGCTGATCTGCGGGAAGTGAATCTCACCGGGGCCAATCTCAGTTGGGCTGACCTCAGCAGCGTGCAGTGTACCGGTTCTATCTTGGTGGATACTGACCTCAGCCGCACCAAGCTGCAAAACAGTGTGCTGAACCTGTCTGACCTCAGCAATGCCAACTTGATCGAGGCTAACCTCAGTAGTGCCAGTTTGGTTGGGGTGGATCTTGAGGAAGCCAACCTCAGCCGCAGCACCCTGGTAGGCTGCAATTTTACCGAAGCTTATCTGGTGGGCGCTAAACTGAGCGGGGCCGACCTCACTGGCTGCAGTTTTCAAAACGCCGATCTCCAATATGCGGATTTCACCAACACCTGCATCGATCAGGTGATCTTCGACGGTGCCAATCTTAAGGGTGCGATCTTGCCTACACCAGCGGCAGCGGGCCAAGGGCGATCGCACTGAGGCTGATCAGCAGACGGTCACGGGAGTTCGACGGCGTTCTCAGCTCTGCAGGTGCGTTACGGCTTCGCCTAACAGCAATCTACGCCAACACCTGCGACTGCTGACGATACCAATCGATGGTTTGCTGCAGGCCATCGCGGAATGTCACCTGCGATCGAAACCCAAAGGCTTGGGCGGCCCGCTGGGTATCTAGACAGCGGCGGGGTTGACCGTTGGGCTGATGGCGTTCCCATATCAGGTCACCGGTAAAGCCCATTAGCTCGCAGATCAATTCCACTAAGTCCTTAATGGAAATTTCCTCGCCGGTGCCGAGATTGACCGGATCCGGATGGCTGTAGTGTTGCGTACCCAGCACGATACCTCGGGCTGCATCGTCTGAATAGAGAAACTCGCGGGTGGGGCTGCCATCACCCCAAACAGGGATGGAGCGATCGCCCCGTTGTTGGGCTTCATGCACCTTGCGGATCAGGGCGGGGATCACGTGGGAACTGCGGGGATCAAAATTGTCCTTAGGGCCATAGAGGTTCACGGGCAGGAGATAGATGCCATCCAGGCCATACTGCTGGCGATAGGCTTGAAGCTGCACCAGCAGAGCCTTTTTAGCAATACCGTAGGGGGCGTTGGTCTCTTCGGGATAGCCGTTCCATAGGTCATCTTCCTGAAAGGGCACCGGCGTAAACTTGGGATAGGCGCAGATGGTGCCGACACAAACAAATTTTTCCACCCCAGCTTCATAGGCGGCATGGATGAGCTGGGTGCCCATCATTAAATTGTCGTAGTACAGCTCGGCGGGCTTTTCGCGGTTGAGGCCAATGCCGCCGACGTGGGCGGCCAGGTGGATCACCACATCCTGCCGATCAACAGCGCGTTGGCA
>DATNRH010000068.1 GCA_036703605.1 Candidatus Obscuribacterales bacterium
CCCATGGGTATCTGCGGATTGCTGAAATGAAAGCTCCCCTAGCGATCGCCAAGCAGCATGGCCTACAGTTTGCCTTGTTTAATTCTTGCAACGGTTTGAACCTAGCAGAATCCTTGATTGATCTAGGCTTGAGCCAAGTGGTGATCATGCGAGAACCGATCCACAACAGCGTTGCCGAAGCTTTCATTGTGCGTTTTGCCCAGGCCCTAGCCCAGCATAAAGACGTGCAGGAATGTCTCCAGGATGCTTGCCATGCGCTCAAAATCCAGAAGGCGTTAACCTATCCCGCCGCTGATTTGGTGCCATCCTTATTTCGCTATCCCCACACCCAGCTCTTCCGCATTCCGCCTACGGGCTGGCGGGAATGGCTAGCGGCTCTGACGCCCAATCGATGGGAAGCGATCGCCCTCCTAGTCTTGCTGATTCTAACCTGGCAACTGCCGGTACAAAAGTGGTTGATCGAACGGCGGGTTCTGCTACAGGCTTTCTACCAAGATCTACCCTGGCAACCAACGCCGCCAGATCCACCCACCCTCCTGCTGCAAATTGACGAAGCGGCCCTGCGCGACCAAAAGCGCTTTCGTCCTATTCCCCGTGATTATCTAGCTCAGTTGGTGGATCAGGCCGCTGGCACCCCTGTCATTGGCATCGACTACTTACTTGACCTGCGGGATGACGATGATCCGATCCTGGCCCAATCCTTCGCCGCTGCCGCTCAGCAGGGTAGCTTCTTTGTCCTAGGAGCTAGCCGCGAACAAAATACCCGTCAGTGGCGCTATGCCCAAGATAGCCTACGCCATCCAGATTGGAGCATCAGCGGCAGCATGACCACCCGGGGCACCCTCTATGCTGAACTGTTGAGCCAAGAACCCTGGCCGCTTTCTTATCTGCTAGCAGCCCTACACCATCACTGTGACGCACCCCCTTGCACCCTGCTATCTGACCTACCCCAGTCTCCGCGTTTTCGGGCCAGTTGGTTGACCCGATTCAGCTATGGATTGGGTCAAATGTGGCTGCATCCGATTATTGACTATTCTCTACCGCCCGATCAGGTCTACGATACCCTATCGTCCCAACGGGCCCTAGACACAGTCTTTCCTTCCCCTGGTTCTGAGCAAATCCTGATGATTGTTCCCAACTATGCCGCTGCGGGCATCGAGCGAGAGAACGAAGATAACTTTCTCGCCCCCGCCGCCTATCGCTACTGGCGTGGGGGAGAACAGCGTATCCTCACCGGAGGGGAATACCACGCTTACCTGCTGTATCAATACCTCAACCATCGTATGGTGATTCCTATTCCCGATGTTTGGATGATTATTCTCGCTGCCGTCGTTGGCAAAGGGGTGAGGTTGATCCTCCCTACCGCCCGGCGTTCTGCCCTGCTGCACCTCAGCGGCGGTACGTTCCTATACAGCCTCGGCAGTCTAGCGCTCTATGCTTCCAGTGCAGCGATCGCTCTCCCGATCCTCACCCCCAGTCTAGTCGTTTGGTTGATCGCCCTGCGACCCACCTCTCGTGCCTAAGCGTTTTTCACTATCCCTAACCCAGGGATGCCAGTTGTTACAACCTATCCTCAAAATACCATGTCCTATCCTCGCTTTTTATCCTACCTACTGACCAGCTTGCTGGGAACGGCCATCAGTCTCTCTCTCAACGTCGCCGTTCAGGCTAGCAGTCCTAAATCTGACCGGATAGCTCCTCCCATTCTAGGATGGCGCAGCCTCCTCAACCTTTTTACCCAAGAACCTCCAGAACCGCCTAATAATGGTGGTTCTCGTCCTATCAATAACGACGGTCTCTGCTGGATTGCTCCTGTGAACCGCCCAGACGCTGCCGTGGTATGGAGCGATCGCCCTACCCTAACCTGGTATAGCCCTAACGACGTTATCACTCAAGTGCGGCTCACGCCCATTGATGATCGCCATCCAACTCTGATCTATGATGTTTCTGCTGAGCATCAGAGCCTTGTTTTAGACTTACCTATCTATCAACTAACCCTTGATCGCCCCCTTGCTGTTGGCGTTACCTATGAATGGCAGATGTATCGCCAAGTGCCAGGAGCAGAGAACCCTGGAGCACCTCTACCACAACTGGAACTAATCCGGGTGATGGCAACTGAGGAAAGCGATCGCCTCGCAGCGGACTTAGCTCAACTGGAACAAACCCAGAGCGATCAGGGGATTGTGGGTGAAGCCGCTATGCTTCAGCGATCGGCTTTCTTTGGACAGCGAGGGCTGTGGGCGGAGATGTGGAACAGTCTACTAACCCAGCCAGAGCCGTCAACAGAACTGGAACAAGCGATTTATGATACGCTTGTATCTCTTTGCAGCCTATCAGAGCAAGAGATGGGCTAAGAGCTCTGGATGCCTCCTAAGTCCAGTGCAGGGTGTTGCTGGATCAGGGGGCGTTGTTGCATGAAGAGGGGTTATGGAGGGGGAGAGTCATGGTAGATTTAGGGCGTTGCTGAATCTAGGTATGAATCGCAACATCTACC
>DATNRH010000069.1 GCA_036703605.1 Candidatus Obscuribacterales bacterium
AGATCGAGCAGTCGCAAGACATCCATGGAGGCTAACGGGGTTAGGTCACCCACGCCATTGTCCTGCACTGATAACTCTGACAGGTAGGGAATATTTTGCAGTGGACTGAGATCCGTAACGAAATTATTGCCCTGA
Source organism: Candidatus Obscuribacterales bacterium (assembly GCA_036703605.1). NCBI lineage: Bacteria > Bacillati > Candidatus Melainabacteria > Candidatus Obscuribacterales > Candidatus Obscuribacterales bacterium. The sequence continues at coordinate 136 of DATNRH010000069.1, forward strand.
AATGAACGTGTTTCTGTGCCGTTGTGGTAACCGATTAGTGCTGTGTTATTAAGGGAAAGGGTATGAAGCTCTGGCAAGAAAGCAAGGGGGGCAATATCTTGAATAGCGTTGGCATTTAGATTAAGCCATCGCAGGCTGGGTAGGCTCTTCAGCGGTCTCAAATCTTCAATGATATTGGCTTGGAGACTCAGGGTTATGAGCTGGGGCAACCCGGTTAGGTCGGGTAGGGTGGCGATCGCATTGTCATCGGCGGAAATAGACGACAAACTGGCGATCGCCGTGAGGGGGGTTAAGTCAGTAATCTGGTTACCATCCAGCAGCACATAGGTGAGGGGGAGGGACTGCAAGGGCGATAGGTCTTGGATCTGATTATCCCGCAGGGACAGCTCTGTCAATATGGGCAACTGAGCCAGCGGGGTTAGATCTTGAATTTGGTTACCCTCGGCATATAGCGTGTAAAGCTGAGTCATTCGACTTAACGGGGTCAATTCGGCGATCGCATTGTTATCAACCGTCAGCCCGGTTAGCTGGGTTAAGCCCGCTAGGGGTTGTAGATCTTGAATCTGGTTTTCACTCAGAAACAGATCTTCCAACCCGGTCAAGACAGCCAAAGGAGTCAGGCCTTGGATCTGGTTTCCGGACAGGGTAAGCAATTTCAGCTTGGTCATACCCCGCAGCGGAGACAAATCCGAAATAGCGCTATCCCCGACGCTAAGAGTAACTAACTCGTGGAGATTAGTGAGGGGGCTAAGGTCATCGATGGGCAATCCCATCGATGACCTTAGCCCCCTCACCAATCTCCACCAGTTAGTTACTCTCAGTGTCGGGGATAGTGCCATTTCGGATTTGTCTCCGCTGCGGGGGATGACCAAGCTGAAATTGCTTACCCTGTCCGGAAACCAGATCCAAGACCTGACTCCTTTGGCTGCCTTGACCGGGTTGGAAAATCTGTTTCTGAGTGAAAACCAGATTCAAGATCTACAACCCCTAGCGGGCTTAACCCAGCTAACCGGGCTGACGTT
>DATNRH010000070.1 GCA_036703605.1 Candidatus Obscuribacterales bacterium
ACATGGGGGCCAATAAACTGCCCGGATGCATCACGCCAGTAGATCTGGGTTGGCGGCAGCAGCGATCCATCAAGCTGAGACTTGTAGGGATCATAGGGCGCTACAAATTCTGCTAGACCTACGGTTAGGTAGAACAGGATCAAGACCGTTGCACCGAAGCGAGCCAGGTTATTCTTCGAGAGTTTTTGCCACCAGTTCATACGTCAGCCCGAATCATCGTTGCCTATGATTTTAGTGCGTTTTTGAGATGGTGGTGGATCGCAGGCGTGAATGTTGGGGATAGTGCCAGGGTATTGCTTACCCTACAACTCCAGCTACTAATCACGTCTCATGTCAGTCCATGGTCGGCAGCATAGCTCAACAGCCAGTTCACCATGGTAGCTCGACGGGTTTTGCGGGGAATCAGCTCGTTAATGGAATAGCCCTGGAAGCCGAGCTGCTCTTTCAACAGTTGCTTATGTTGCTTGGGAATGGAGCGAGTGAGCTGCACGGTGGCAGGACGGCTTTCGATGAAGGCGGGAGGCGTGGGGTAGCGTTCTTGCCAGTCGGGCGACACTTGGCTGAGGTCCCAGCCATCCTCGGTCTGCCGATAGCCGAGGTAGTGCCAGACTAGGTAATGGACGGTGTCGTCATCGAGGTCGTCGTTAAGAATGGCCCAGAAGGTCTCGGTGGTTAAGGGAGGCAGGTTATCCATGGGCGATCGCATCCTAGCTACAGATATTGAGTGTAGACCGTGATCACGATAATTTCGGCCGATCGCTCCACAAAAATGGGTTTGATTTGCTTGGTGGTATAGAGTTTGCCGTTCCACTCTTGCTGAAAGGGCACGCTGTACTGGCATTGAAACTGATTGACGCCAAGGGGTTTCCAAGCACTGTTGCGGATTGCTTCCTGCACTTCATCAATCGAAAATCCACGCCTGAGCGTGTAACCATGGGCGTGCTTAGAAAGGCGAATGGGCTTCATCCGGTACCGGCACTATTGGAGTAAAAAAGGAAACACACTGCGGATGGCGCGCCGTAGATGTAGCAGGTAAATGACATATTCCACTTCGGGAGATAGGCGCGGGGGAATATCTTGCCCTTCTTGCAGTTCGGCAATCAGTTCTTCATAGTCTGCCACGGTCAACGGCTCGCCATCTAAGGGCGATCGCGCGTCGGTAATGATTTCCGTTTGCAAAATTTCTTCAGGCACGTCCTCCGGGGGCGGCAAGGCTACTCCGGGTAGCCATCCACCTCCGATCAAAACCGTTGTTAGCAATCCAATCCCAAGCGATCGCCCAGCGTTCATGGTCAACTTTCTCTCTCATGCCACGATCATTCCCTACCTTAACCCGTTTGCCGCCAACTCGTACCAGGGCATTAGGCTAATCCTGGTGGAAGGGGTTCTTGGCAATGGTGATGGATCTCGGTGATCCGGTCAAATAGCCAGCCGTGGGCTTGGCGATAGGTGGGAATCAACGCTAGGGGGCTGAGGAGGGCGGCAGCGGCAATATCGGCAGCGGTGAGGCGATCGCCCACGAGGAAAGGAGTCTGCCAGCGGTGCTGCAGGATCTCTAGCCCTGTGTCCAAGCGCTGGCGGGCCTGGGCCACCTTGGCAGGGGTCATGCCATACTGCGATCGCACAATCCGGATCACGGCCTGGCTCATCCAGGAGGGATCAATGGCTTTACCTTCACCGGCGCGATAGTCATAGTACACAAAGCGGGTGGCGGTGCCGATGCTTTCGTCGAGCCAGTCTTCCAGCAGCCAAATGTCGGCGGCTCGGGCGGGGTCTTCTAGGGATAGGCTAGGGGTCGGCTGATGCTGGTCTAGAAAGTGCAGGATTTGGGTGGAATCACCAAGGGCGATCGCTCCCTCCGAGGGAATCAGGGTGGGTACGGTGGTCAGCCCCGTAAGCGGTTTCAGCCGCAGGGCGTGAATGCCCGGGGTGAGATTTTCTACGCGGTAGTCGATCTGTTTATAACCTAGGGCCAGCCGGGCTTTGCGGCAATAGTGGGAGGTACTAAACTGAAGCAGCAGCATGGAGGGCTCGGTGAAGGGGCAGGTGAACGATGACGGTTGGAGACATTAGCTGGGGCACGACGATGAGACGAGGAGGAACCTCTGTGGATAGGTAGGATGAGCGGTACCATAACGCATCAATGTCCTGCAAGACGGTGCGTTATGGCTGCGCCTAACAGCACCCTACCACGGGGGCACTAGCTCGGATCTACCCACATCAATGCCTTACAAGACGGTGCGTTACGGCTTCGCCTAAAGCACCCTACTGTAGATAGATGTCTACCTGCTGAGCGATCGCAGGGCTGTATCCTAAAGCAAAATTGAGGCTTCTTCGGCTAGCTTCGATCGCTCACCTTTATACAGGGTAATGTGGCCGGCTAGGGGGTTGTTTTTGAACCGTTCTACTACATAGGTTAGGCCGTTACTCGCGGCGTCTACGTAGGGATTGTCGATCTGGTCAATGTCGCCGGTGAGCACAATTTTGGTGCCCTCACCTGCCCGCGTCAGGATGGTTTTCACCTCGTGGGGCGTGAGGTTCTGGGCTTCGTCGATGATGAAGTATTGCTGGGGAATGCTGCGTCCGCGAATGTAGGCGAGGGCTTCAATTTGCAAGAGGCCGCGATCGCTGAGTTCTTCATAGCCATGCCGCCAATGGCCGGGCTTATCCACGGAGCTGGGGTTGCCAAAAATCAGGTCAAAATTATCGTAGAGGGGACGCATCCAAGGGGTGAGTTTTTCATTGACATCGCCCGGTAGATAGCCCAAGTCTTTGCCCATAGGTACGATGGGGCGGGAAATTAAGAGCCGACTGTAGAGGCGTTCATCAGCTACTTTGTGTAAACCGGCAGCGATCGCCAAGAGAGTTTTGCCGGTGCCAGCTTTGCCCACCAGGGTCACCAAGGGAACCGAATCTCGCAGCAGCAGCTCGAAGGCAAACTTTTGTTCACGGTTGCGGGCATGGATGCGCGAAATGCCCGCGTAGGGAAATTTGGGCAGGGGGGTAATCTGACCGGTTAACCCATCCACCAAACCTAGGGCTGTATGGGAGGGATTGGTTTCATCGACTAAGGTAATCGCTTGGTTGGGTAACAGCTTGGCATCAAGGGCGATCGTTCCTTCGCGATAGAGTTGGTCAATCACCTCCGCAGACACCATCACCTCCGCCATGCCGGTGTAGAGGTCGTCAACGTCTACCTTATCGGTTTCGTAGTCTTCCGATCGCAGATCTAGGGCATCGGCCTTAATTCGTAGGTTGGTATCTTTACTCACCAGAATGACGGGGCAATCACACTGGCGCTTCATCTCTAGGGCCACGGCTAAGATGGCATTATCCGCCTGATCGCCTTCCAACTCGGGCGGCAGGGCCTCTAAGGTTTCTCGATGGCATAGGGCCACACGCAAATGACCGCCATTCTCTAGGGGAATGCCGTCCGTTAAATGGCCTTGCTGGCGCAGGGCGTCGAGGTTGCGAGACACTTGGCGGGCGTTGCGCCCGGTCATTTCTGGCTGTTTCTTGAAGCGATCCAGTTCCTCAATGATAGTGATCGGTAAGACTACGTCATTATCCTCAAACCTCAGCATCGCACTTGGATCATGGAGCAATACATTGGTGTCGAGAACAAAGACTTTTTTCATTGAGGACATTCCAAAAAGATGCAGTGGGCGATCGCACAGAGACAGAAAACCGGGATGTCTAGAGATCTCTCTTAGACGGCTGCCATAGCAAAAATCCAGATCCAGAGCAGCACCGCGATGACTAGACTAACCAACAATCCCATGAAATGGGGACGATTCGGGAGTGAAATAGGACGCATCGTGCTTCCTCCCTTAGTGCTATACCTTAATTATTGAATAAAGCTTAGAGCCACGGGGGATTCGGCAACGAACTGTCACATCTTGGCTACCTGAACGTCAGCTAGTCACAGCGTTGCTGGGCCTGCTCTTGCCATTGCTGGTGGGACTGTTTTAGAAGAGCGATCGCTTTATCAAAACTATCGACACAGTGGGGAATTTGTAGATCGCTGGGGACAATAAACGGGGTGGTGCCCTGCACCATATGCTTGTCCACCCAGCGGATTAAATCTGTCCACATCTCGCCGATAAAGATCAGCGGTGTACCATCTAGCTTGTCCACCTGCAGCAGTTGCCAAATCATCAGAGCTTCCAGGGTGGTGCCAATGCCGCCGGGCACCACCACAAAAGCATCGGAAATCAGCGCAAAATGATGCAGGCGCGAGAAAAAGGTTTGATGGTTATACACATGCTCGACAAAGGGATTGGTGGATTGTTCAAAGGACAGATCAACCCGAATCCCGATCGATTGGGTGAGGTTATCGGGATCTGCCAACACACTCCCCTCATTGGCTGCCTGCATCAATCCTGGCCCGCCGCCGGTGACAATATCACAGCCCCAGCGAGTGAGCTCCCCTGCCAAACATTGAACGCCCTGGTAGATCGGATCATGGGATGCCATGCGGGCTGAACCAAAGATGGCCACCCGGTAGCGATCGCGCTTTTGGGGGCGAATACGCGTGAGGTTGTTCACCACCTGCCATAGACTCATAACCGCCTCGTCTACGATGTCGAGAGCTGCATCATCGGCGCAGCTCACCCCATCGACAGAGGGATGAATCAGGTGAGGACGACAGCTAGGATCAGAGTTGGGAGGATAGTTCACGCCAAATTGTGTCAAAGACTACTGTTCTATCCTACGTTCTGGGCGCTGGCTTCGGGGAAATTGCCCCCAGAGCACGATCCATGTCATTGGATGAGGATCCGTGGATGAGGATCTTGGGTCGCGGTGCTCGGTTGGTCAAGAATGTTTCATAACGGCCTATGGACGAACCAACCGAATTCAACATAGAGATCTGTTCTCATAGAGACCCGTTCTAGACCGATCATGGGCGATCGCTCCCTAGGGTGAGAATGGCGTGAACTGTCCACCCAAATTCACCACGATCGCTTCTGTATTCGCCTCAATCATGGTGATATAGCTGTCGCCACGGCTGCCCGGTGCGCCGAGGGAGTCGGAATAAAGTTCTTGTTCGGCCAAGGGCACGCCGGCCTCTTGGGCGACGGTGGTAATCAGTTGGGGATTGAGGGTGGTTTCGGCAAAGATGGCTGGGACATTGAGGGTACGAATGGTATCGACCAGGCGCTGCACGGTTTGGGCACTGGGCTGTTCTTCGGTGCTAATGCCGATCAGGGTGCCGGGTACCTCCAGCCCATAGGCACGGGCGTAGTACTGAAACGCATCATGGGTGGTGACCAGTTGCCGTTGATTGGCGGGAATCGTGGCCACCTGCTCGGTCACCCAGGTATCTAGCGATCGCAATTGGGTGATGTAATCCGTGGCGTTTTGCTGAATGCGATCGCGTTCTTCAGGCAGCAGGGCGATCAGCTGATCGCGCATCGTTTCCACCATGGTCACCGCATGACTGACATCGCCCCACACATGGGGATCGGGTACACGTTGACCCTCCTGCTCCATATCCAACGGTGACACCGATTCTCCCACGGGCACCACGGTGGCATCAATCCCCGTCGCTTCGATGATGCGAATCAGCCCTGGCTCCAGGTTATAGCCGTTGTAGAAAATTAGATCCGCCGACTCGATGGCCACGGTATCGGCCGGTACCGGTTCGTAGATATGGGGATCGACTCCCGGATCCATCAACGGCACCAGCTCAATGGCGTCACCGCCCAGCTCCTGCGTCCAGTGAGCAATCACGGTGGTGGTAGTGACGACCCTAGGGCGATCGCTCTCTCCTTCTCCCACCGGTGCTGAGCCACAGCCCGCAAGTAACGAGCCAATCAGGGCGATCGCTCCCCATGTCGCCTTGGCTCCCTGAGTTGTTACTCTCCCCATGTCGTCATGTTTTTTCATATTGCTTTCATTTTTTCACGATACAATGTTTTCATAATCGTTTCATATTTGATTTGTCAAGCTTAGATGGAGTCCGTCCATGGTTCAGCCCAACTCATCCCCATCCGTTGCCCTCAGGGCCCATGCTCAGAGTATTGAGGTGCAGCATCTGAGCGTGATGTATCAAGATGTGCAGGCGCTGCGAAACCTGACGGTGACGATTGCGGCGGGGCAACTGGTGGGCATTTTTGGCCCCAATGGTGCGGGCAAAAGTACGCTGGTGAAAGCCATGCTAGGGCTGATTCCCGCAGCTACTGGCACCGTCACCTACGGCGATCGCCCCCTAACTGAGCAACGGCAGCGAGTCGCCTATGTGCCCCAGCGATCGCAGATTGACTGGACATTTCCCGCCACGGTGTGGGATGTGGTGATGATGGGACGGGTACGCAAAACGGGATTTCTGCGGCCTTTTTCTGGAGTGAGCCGTCGGCTGGCGGCTAATGCGCTGGAACGGGTTGGCATGGCAGAGTATCGCGATCGCCGCATTGGTGATTTGTCGGGCGGGCAGCAGCAGCGGGTGTTCCTGGCTCGTTCCTTGGCTCAGGATGCAGATATTTTTTGCTTTGATGAACCATTTGTGGGCGTCGATCAAACCACGGAGCAGATTTTATTCAGCATTTTCCGAGAACTCGCCAGCCAAGGTAAGACCGTGATGGTTGTCAACCACGACCTCGGGGAATCGATTACCCACTTCGATCATCTGATTTTGCTCAATCGGGAACTGATTGCTGCGGGCGATCGCCGTTCTGTCTTGCAACCCCAGTACATGACCCGTGCCTACGGCGGTCACGTGCGCTTTTTTGAATCTCAGGCTGCCTAGTGATGCTGGAGTTGCTTTGGGAACCGTTGCAGTATGGCTTCATGCAGCGATCGCTAGTTGTGGCGGTGTTGGTCGGCATCATCTGTGCGGTGGTGGGTAGTTATCTTATGGTGCGGCGGCTAGCCATGCTGGGTGATGCCATTAGCCATTCTTTGCTGCCAGGGTTGGCGATCGCCTTTGCCCTAGGTATGAATCTATATATCGGCGCATTCATCGCCGGTGTCCTGAGTACCGTAATCATTGCTTGGATTCAGACGCGATCGCCCATCAAAGAAGATGCGGCTATGGGGATTGTCCTCTCGTCCTTTTTTGCCCTGGGTATCACCCTGATTACCGTCATCCAGCGAGATAATAAAATTGATCTAAATCATTTCCTGTTTGGCAATATTCTCGGCGTTAGTTCAGGAGAAGTGCGGGACACGGCCATTATTGCCGTCGTGGTTCTCGTGACGGTCGTTTTACTCTACAAAGAATTATTATTTTACAGCTTCGATCCTCTAGGGGCCCAAGCCGCTGGCTTACCTGTTAATCTCCTCAACTTCGGGCAGATGATCCTGATTGCCCTGACCGTGGTTGCCAGTATGAAATCTGTGGGAGTAGTGCTGGTATTGGCGATGCTGATTACACCGGGAGCGATCGCTTATCTCTTAGTCCCGCGCTTGCATCAAGTCATGCTGCTCGGTGCTTTGTTGGGGATGGTGGCGAGTGTGGCAGGTCTATATCTTAGCTATTACTACAATATTCCCTCAGGGCCAGCGATCGTGCTGGTGATTTCCGGATTGTTTTTTCTGACGCTGGTGTTCAGTCCTCGTTATGGGATTCTGAAGCGATCGCGCTCAACGCCGTTACCCCTATGGCGCGATCTACAATCATGGTTACGGCGTTAGGGAATATGTTGGTCATGCATTGAGGTGAGATACCTAGATGGGTGCTTGGGTCATATCTTGAACGTGAGTTGTCAATCGCGTCAGGGTATTCGCCACAGTTCCCTCGTTTAACAATGTTGTTGCCAAATCCAGACCTGCGCTCAAATCGCCACAGGCTCCCGCTTGCCACAGATAAAATCCGCCATTCCATACCACCGATCGCCTCATCTCACTGGGTTCTCCCGCCAAGACACGGTGGTAGCTGGCAATAAGGTCACTGAAGGGCGGAAGGGGTACATCGGTGCCGTCTAGGCCATAGTCACGGGGGTGGAGCAGCAGGCGTTCGATGGGTTCTTCTGCACTACGGTGGACGCCAACAATGCCCGTGCGATCGCGGGGAAGATCACAGCTTCCTTCTAGCCCTTTCACGGTCAAAAATCGTGGGGTGACTCGCAGGGCAAAGGTCTGTTGGGCCATGCCTTCAGTGGGGGGATGGACATAGCCGACGGCAATCTGGGCAGAGCCGGCGTAGGGTGCCCAGAACAGTTCGGCGGTGGCGAAGGGGGGGCGTTTACCAA
>DATNRH010000071.1 GCA_036703605.1 Candidatus Obscuribacterales bacterium
TAACTGGGCCAGGGCGGCCTCGCGTTCTTCTGGTACCAGGACTTCGTCCCCATACTTGTCAAGTTCGCGGTGAAGCTCCTCAACACCAACGACGTCAATGGCAGTGGCATCAGGCCGTCGCCTCGAGGCCAGGATGTCAAGAAAGCGGTAGAGCAGCAGATAGGAGTTGGGATAACGGCACTGCAGGGCTGGCAGGCTCAGCAGGGTGGCCGTGATGTGTTGCCGCAGGAGGGCGCGGGGCGCTGCCACAGCCTGAACAGCCTCGCTAGGGGTCCAGCCTGGCGTGAAGATCACATACACGGGAACACTGCGGCCTTTCTCCGTCCGCCACACCGCCTCAGCCTCGCGTATGGCAGGGTCAAGCCTGGCCGGGTCAATCTCATCGGCATGCGTCAGCAGACACATAATTTGGGCAGATTGGGTTTGCTCACTATTGCACAACATCGAGCGCCATTTCCGCAATACATCCGCAAAGCCAGGTTCAGACACGTCGCAGACCACTATGTAGAGGGCCACAGGCGAGAAGAAGAGCTCGTGGAGAGTGCGGTACACCTCCTGGCCGCCAACATCCCACAGCTGAAGGATAAGCCCAGGCTCACGATCAAGAGCTTCTAGAGCCTCGGCCAAGATATCTTTTTCTGCTGGTGTGTCCGCCGAGGTCGCTTGAGGTAGCTCGGGCCCCAGGGCGGATGCCTGCGCTGCACTTGCCTCTACATCTTCTGCTACTGCCTGAGTAGACGTCTCATCGCTAGGAACTTGAGCACCTGGATTGTTACTATCATAATAAGATATTCTTACTGGGACTAGCGTTGGGCAGCTCAAATATATTTCTACTATCTAAGGCCACGTCTTGCCAATTCAGCAGATCCACCGTCATGATGTCGATGCCCGGCGTTTTGAGGTGACTGAGAGCAACAGGGTCTTTCTGTATCCACTGCAGGAACGTAGTCTTGCCAGCTGCTGGCTCGCCAACGAGGTAGAGCTTGGCCCAGGGCCACTTGCTCTCTCCATCCCTTACGCGATACTTGCCCTGAGTGTTGGGCTGAGTGAAGGTGGCGGCAGGATACGGAGTGTGGAGGCGAAGCACTCGAAGGTGTGCCCAGGCTGGGGGCACGGCCTCCTGGGTCAGGAGGTACATATTGCATCCCGTTGCATTAAACGAGGGAGGCTGCATATTCTCCAAGATGGCCCCAGACCCAGGGGGAACTACAAACAGGAAAAAGTTCACTGTAACGATGTTAGCTAGGAGAGTACCTTCCGAATTCAGTAAAGCCTGTTTAAAAAAATCGGCTCGAAAGGGGCGGTAAAATTGGTGCCCAAGTACAAAAGCAAATCCAAGGATATTCTGAAGATGGGGGCGGAGGGCAATTAGCGCTTGTTTGTGGTTGCTATAGCCGTGGCC
>DATNRH010000072.1 GCA_036703605.1 Candidatus Obscuribacterales bacterium
TGCGAAGCTCAGTGATTCATCAAGCAAATCCACTGTCACATTCTCGCTCAACGGAGAACTCGTTACTGTCAAGGATGTGCAGCCACAAGAGTATCTTATTGACTACATAAGACGTGTTGGACTTAGAGGAACGAAGCTCACATGCGGTGAAGGAGGTTGTGGTGCCTGCACCGTGACGCTCTCAAGCCCCGGCTCATCTAACAACATGCTACACCGAGCTGTGAACTCCTGTCTGGTGCCCCTTTGTTATGTAGATGGACAAGCTGTCACTACGGTGGAGGGGATCGGAAGTGCACGCAAGGACGACCTGCACCCTGTCCAGCACCAGCTAGCGCACGGTGGGGGTTCGCAGTGTGGAGGATGCACACCAGGCTTCATCATGTCGATGTATACCACCCTACAAACCGATGGAGCGCCAAGTACGGAAAAGATGGTCAAAAGCATTGATGGCAACCTATGCCGCTGCACGGGCTACCGGCCTATCTTGGATGCAGCCGCCGCCTTGTCCGACGGCAAGTTCGTAAAACCGGATCGCCTGGAACCCTGGGAGCAGTCTTTGAAATTCTTTGGTTCACAGTTGAAGCCCGAGCCTGTCTCCATCAAAGGCGAGCGCGTGGAGTGGATTGCCCCCACCGACCTCCAGGGGGTTCTCCAGGCCCTGGAGAGCAACCCTAACGCTCGTGTTGTAGCGGGTAACACTGAAATCGGCATTGAGTACCGCTATCAGCACAAGGACACACCTGTTTTAGTCTCCATTCGGAATGTACCCGAGCTGCACGCTTTGGAGTTCAATGATGGGACTGTAACCCTTGGTGCTGGTGTTCCCCTCACAGATGTGTGGCAATTTCTTGAAGATACAAGTAAGAACCTCGAGCCTGGGCCCCGTCAGGCACTGCGAGCCATCATTGAGCAGCTTCATTGGTTTGCGGGCACCCCAATTCGGTATGAATAGTCTTCTGTAACCCAAAGAAACGTTGCCACCATCGGAGGGAATGTCATGAATGCCTCTCCCATTTCAGATTTGAACCCCGTTTGGATTGCCCTCGATGCAGAGTTCGAGCTCTCTTCAAGCCAAGGAAGTCGACGAGTTCCAGCGAAGGAGTTCTTTGGCCCCGGGTACAAGCAAACAGCCGCAAAGCAGGGGGAAGTCCTGACCAATGTCCATTTCAAGTTAACACCCGACGGGCGCTATGTCGAGGCCTACAAGCAAGGCCAGCGCCGTGA
>DATNRH010000073.1 GCA_036703605.1 Candidatus Obscuribacterales bacterium
ACAATATTCCTAATGTCGAATACTAAGCCCTGCCGTAAGTGGTGGGGCTTTTTTTATGCCTTCTCCCCGGCCATTAGGCCACCTCTCCGCCGCCCTTCGGGGCGGTTTCTATTTATGGATTAGATATGGATTTGCAAACGATCAGCATTGTGATGTCGCTGCTCATGTGTGGCGCTTCGGTAGTTTGGGCGGCGTCCAAAATTAAGTCTACGGTAGACACGCATGGAAACGCTATAGGTGAGCTAAAGCGCCGCTTAGACGCACAAGAGCGGGCTATAACAGAGCACCACGGGCGTATCTCACGACTTGAGGGCTATAGGCCATGATGCTTAAACAGGGTGTTAATCCCCTAGGGATGAGACCTGAAATACTGATAGCTGCGATTGTGGCTAATGAAGTCTATGCGGTACAGGGGCACAACCTGGTAATCACATCCATTACCGATGGGAAACACGGCTCAGACTCATACCACTACAAAGGGATGGCCATAGACTGCCGCACCCATTATTTCAGCGGGCCTGATGAGATCATTAAGGTGGCAAGCTCCATCGTCGCAAGGCTCGGATCATTCTATGACGTAGTGATTGAGTCAGACCATATACATATCGAATTCGATGCAACCCGCGCACAAGCATGACAGCCTCCCGCATGGTAAGAGGCATTGTATAAGCCAGGAGACTCCAAGCCATATAACCGGCAATGGAGGAAGGCAAGAGCCATATACCTATCAGCAAGCCCTCTCTGTGTCATGTGCAAAGAGATGGGAAGAACAGTACCAGCCAACGTTGTCGACCACATCATCCCACACAAGGGAGATCAGCAACTGTTCTGGGATCGAAGCAACTGGCAGTCCCTATGTAAGAGATGCCACGACTCACACAAGCAAAGACAAGAGAAGTCCGGGGTATCACTAGGATGCCGACAGGATGGAACGCCTATAGACCCCAATCACCACTGGGCCAGATGACCGCCCCAAAATGGTGCGCCGCGTTTCACGACAAGGGGTGGGGCGGGTAAATCCTCACAGGGAACAGGGCGTTGACCGCTGCTCCCCTTTTCCCATGCTAAACCGTAACAATTTTTATTAACTTGGTATTTTTTATAGTATCAGTTAATAGAGGGACGTATTTCTATGTTGAGGATTAACCAACATACAC
>DATNRH010000074.1 GCA_036703605.1 Candidatus Obscuribacterales bacterium
GGAAGATCTCCCCCTGACAATATCGACACTTCCGGGGACGAATTTCTGTTTTCCGCTGTCAAGCCAAAGTAGAAATGTCCCATATTTGACAAAGTAGAGATGTCCCCTTTGAAGAGGGCAGATAGAAAGGCATGGTAGACACCAAGCACTCGTGCGGAGGGTACGGCACTGCTGGAGAGCAAGCGGAGCGCTGACACGAGTGCCGAAGACTGGGCAGAGCGGTGCTCGCTCTGCACTTTGCATTCTGCCCAGTTTTTGGCCGAAAGCGATAAACTCAAGAGCCAGCTCAAATTAATCTGCGCCATCTGGAAAGACCTTCTGGATGGGTTTGCCATTGAGGTGGCGGCCATAGCGACGCCAGGGGTGATTGGCAGGGGGTGGCTTAGGTAGGCGCAACTGGTGGTCGAGGGTCTTGCTGGAGACCACTTCTGCCTGGCGTTGGGGTTTGTGATAGGTGGAGTAATCGAGGGGTTGGTCTTTGTAGAGCAGGGTGACTTCTCCACGGGCATTTTCGCACACCGTGACCGGGGCTTTGTGCAGGGCATAGGTTGGGCGCTGGGTGTGGATCTGATAGACGACATTGTGGTAGTGCACAGTCAAGTTCTTGGTCAGGGTACGTATTTCCTGGTGGGTGAGGATGCGCTCCAGGTTATCGGAGGGCAGCAAAGGTCGGTGGGCATCGTGGGAACTGCGTGGGACCACCCCAAAGCGGCGATTGAAATCTGCCCGGAATTCAGGTAGAAAGGCATTACCTGCTTGCATATCTGAGATGCCGCGCAGACGCAGCTCCTTGACCAGGCGATCCTGCAGGGTCTGGATGACCCGTTCGATGCGACCTTTGGCTTGTGGGGTGTTGGCGCACAAGGTTTGGATGTCCAGCTCTTCCATCGCCCGTGCAAACTGGGTTTGCCCACTGCTCAGTCCCAAGGGGCGGGGCTGGTTGACCCGGAAGATGCTGTCTTTGTCGCTGTAGAAGGCCAACGGCTTGCCATGCTGCTCAAAGTAATGGCGTGAAGCTTCACAATAGGCAAAGAAAGTCTCCTGTGGTACAAACCTCAACTCTCCCAACTGCCCGGTGGCGTCGTCGATGAACACTAACAGGACACATTTCGGCCCACGCGCTTCGAACCAGGCGTGCTCCGAGCCATCGATCTGCACCAACTCCCCCAAACAGGCTCGCCGCTCACGCAGCGGGTGCACGGCTGACCGCTTGGCTTTCTTTGGCTTCCACAGCCTTTCAGCGATCATCAACTTACGCACACTCTCGTCAGATATCTTCAACCCATGCAACTCCACCAGTTTCTCGTGCGCCAGCGTCGGCCCAAAGTCCCGATAGCGTTCATGGATCAAATCGATGACCTGCTGCTCTACTTGGGGGTCCATACGGTTGTTACTCGGTTTGCCACGCCGTCTGCTCACCAGCCCCGCTGCTCCTTGTTGGCGATAAGCTCGATACAGTCGCTTCACCTGTCGCACGCTTAGCCCAAGCATCCAAGCTGCTTCCTTCTGCGTCAAACGTTTCTCCTGGATTCGTTGCATGATTTCTAATCGGCTCAGTTCTTTTTTGCTCATTGTCAGTAGTTTGTCCACTTTGTTGTCCCTTTCGAAGGGGACATTTTAACTTTGGTAAAAGGGGACTCTACTACTTTGGGCTAACAATTGAAAAGCGAGTGACCTTCGGACAAAAGTTCGGACAGGGTCTTGCCAAAACAGATAGAAGCCTCTAAATTGAGTAACCGCTCTCAACGAGATACTCAAAGGAGGCTT
>DATNRH010000075.1 GCA_036703605.1 Candidatus Obscuribacterales bacterium
GACGTACAGTGTGACGAAACTGGTGACGTTAATCAAGAGTCTAACGGCCCGAGAGGTGTGTAAGCGCTGCCCGCACGTGAAACAACAGTTGTGGGGAGGGGAGTTTTGGAGTGATGGATACTTTGCGAGTACGGTGGGCAAGCACGGGGATGAAGGCATGATTGCCCAGTATGTCAAGAATCAGGGCAATGAGTATCTCAAGTTACACAGAGATGAGCAATTGGCTCTATTTTGATTCTGATACCCCGTCCGCTTGCGGCGGGGTAGTTCATTAGATAGCTAGTGTAGCCTGTACATCTTGTTGCAAGCAGATTTTTATCTTGTTCTTTAACCTGTACTATTTAGGTGTACGAGGTAAGCAAATAGGCAGCTCAATCATGAATCTGGTGCCAACGCCTGGAGTAGATTGACAACTGAGGCAACCATGGTGCTTCTCAATAATTTGGTGGCTGATGGATAATCCTAGCCCAGTACCACGTCCTACCGGTTTGGTGGTAAAAAAGGGATCGAAAATTTTCTGCCGCACCTCATCGGACATGCCAATACCATTATCTTGAATACAAATCACAATCCACTGGGGTTCCCCATCACAGATAATTGCTTTTTGATCAGTATCATAATTAGATGTGATTTGCGATCGCCCTTCTCGCACGGTTGTTGTCAGGGTAATGATACGAGGGGCCGGGTGATTATCTAGGGCATCAATAGCATTGCTTAACAAGTTCAGAAAGACTTGGTTAATCTGGCTAGCATAACAGTCGATAGCGGGGAGATCCCCGTAGTTTTTGATAATCTCAATGGCAGGAGATGATCCGTTGGCCTTTAGGCGACTTTGTAAGATTACCAGGGTATTATCAATGCCTTCATGCAAATCGACTGCCTTCACCTCTGCCTCATCTAGCCGAGAAAAACTGCGCAGGGATTGTACGATTTGACTGATGCGATCTGTACCCAACTTCATGGAGTTCAATAAATTCGCGTAGTCATCCAGTAGAAACTCTAGTTCAATATCTTGAATGCAGGCCTGGATGTCGGGAGTGGGCGTTGGATAATGCTGTTGATAGAGGCGTAGCAGACGCACTAGGTCACGGAAGTAGCTATCAGCATAGGTAAGATTACCGCTGACAAAACCAACGGGGTTGTTAATCTCATGGGCAATACCAGCTACAAGTTGACCTAAGCTTGACATTTTTTCGCTATGGATCATTTTAGACTGAGTTTGCCGCAGAGTTTGTAGGGCATCACCAAGCTGCTGGGCTTGCTGCTGGGCCGCTGTGGCCGCTGCCCGACTTTGGGCATAGAGTTCAGCTTGGTCGATGGCGATCGCTAACTGGTTGGTGACAGCCTGCAATAATTCTACCTCTGCTTGACTCCAGTGGCGAGTGTCCTGACCGTGACTACAGACAATCGCTCCTAGCTGGCCGGCATGGGTTTCTAGAGGCATGAGCAAGAACGACTGAATCCCCCAATCCTGCAGCCAAGTATAGAGATCGGTAGAAGTCGGTAGGTCTGTGGTTTGGTCGAGAATCAGCGGTTCCAGATGCAACAGATATTGGGTGAGCGATCGCCGTAGCGTTGGTTCACATTCTCCCAATAAACTAGGTAAGTTGGCATAAAGGGACTCATGGGTAATAGCGAGGGTAGGCGGTTCATCCGCGGGGGCATCTTCTTCCCGCAAACACCACAGAAAATAGCAGCCATCGATATGTAGGAGATGGCGAATTTCCTGAACGGCTGCCCCTAAAATTGTATTTAGATCTAGGGAATTGCGAATTTGGCTGGCCAATCGAAATAATAGTGATTCGCGACGACTGAGTAATTCTGCCCGCGCCATACTTAAATCAATGGCGATCGCCATACTGTTAAAAATCCATTGCAGCGTGGCGTAGGTACCTTCTAGGATTGGGCGACGGCTGAGGAGGGAAATCACGCCAATCAAACGATCATCCACAATCAAGGGATAGCCTACAAACGCCGTAATTTTTTCTTGGGTAGCCCAGTTCTGCAGCCCTAAACAGGCATCCCGACCCACCTCATTCGTGAGATAGGGCTGTTGACTTTGGGCAATAACACCCACAATGGAAATACCGAGGGAAATGCGACGAGGTAGGTCAGGCACGGGTGGCACCGTACCGGCGATCGCCTGCAGGTCTAGCACATTGCTCTCTGGGTCAAACAGCCAGATACGTGCTAGGGTCATTTCTTCTAGCCCATTCATCAACGCTTGAACACACCCTTCCAAGGTATCGGATAGGCTGCCAGCCCGGGCTAGGACTTGGCTGATCGAGGTGTTAAGGCTAGAAAGACGGGTATGTTCGAGAAGCGATGCGACGGCTTTGCGATGGACAGTCACATCCCGGAGATAAAGAAATAATCCTCCCAAATGTGGACAGGCAATCAACTCCAGGACCAGCCCAAATGGGGCATAGGCATGTTCGAAGCGCAGTTCGGTTTGTTGGGCAATGGCTCGATGGCAGGCTTCTTCGACCTCCGACTGAGCAAAATCGGGAATGGCCTGCCACAGCGATCGCCCGATCACCTGGGTGCGATCGCAGCAGAGAATTTGCTCCGCCCGTAGATTCAGATGGCTAACACACCATGATTGATCAACAGCAATAAATCCATCCGGCAAGTGCTTATACATCTCACTGGCTTGATCTTGAGAACGGGGTAACTGGTCTTGAATAATGCCCTCTAGGTCGCAATAGTTGCGAATGGGGCGATTGATTTGCAGTATCAAGCTAGGCTGGCCCCGATCCGTCAACTGCAGCATCCAAGAGCTGTTGATGGTGAGCCGCTGGCGATCGCGGGTGGACTGTACCATCACCCCATCCCATTGACCCTGTTGTAAACACTGATGCTGAATGGCCGCGATCGGCGCATCAGTGACCGGTTGCAGCAGCGTGGTATAGTCTTGCCCCAAGGCTTGGGCTTTCTTCCAGCCATAGAGTTGCTCTGCCCCACGGTTCCAAAAGGTGATCCGGCCGCGCAAATCGAGCGCCAGAATCGCATCGCTAGCCAGGTTCAGCAGATGAGACTGGGTGGTGAGGGCGAGGGCTGTTGAGGGGGGAGGCGTTGCTAGGTGTTCGACCTGGGCCACAACTTGGCGGGCGATCGCTTTCAGACCTTGCTGTTGCCCAAACTCCAAGCGTCGGGCAGCGCGATCAAAAACAGAAAGGGTGCCCAGCAGCTCTCCAGTACTGGTCACCAGCGGAGCAGCCGCATAAAATCCCAACCCTAGGTTAGCGATCAACGGATGGCGTTGCACTGTAGCTGGCAGTTGGTGGGCAGCGATCGCCTCGGCGATATCCGGAATCAGCCATAGCGTTTCGACGGAGGGCGATCGGCGTGCCCATTGAGCACAGAGACTTTGTTCATAGGGAACAGAGTGCAGGGAGGTGCCATAGGCCACCTGCACCCACTGACGATCCTCCGTCCATCCACTTAGGAGAGCGATCGGAGCATGACAGACTTGGGCTGCCAAGAGAACGGCATCCTCTAGGGCGCAGGATGCCACGGCATTTAATCGTTGATCACAAAGCAAGGGTTTAATGCTGTGGCTCAAACGCCCAGAATAAAGTGAGGTCATGTGGACTTAATGCATCCATTAAAAGAAACCAAGGCAAGAAACCAGCCCTCTCAAGGTGACTGTGTCTCTAGTTCCCCTTCAGCACTAGATGCGAGGAGGTCAATCGATGCTGGGGTTGCCGCGAACAGCTCCGATGCTCCTACTCTCCACCCCTGAAGAGAACTGCGTAGATATCCCTGATTTCCCGGAGGGGTTCTCCACTATAGCTTGATAGATAATGAACCCCCATGTCAAAGAACGTATTGAAATATTAAAATTACGACACAACCCTAAATTTTTGTACAAGTAGAGAATTCATCCGTTCTTCATGAGAACGCCCTGCAGGGAAAGCGATCGCCCTCTTCCCATCAAGTCCAGTTGAATGTTCATCATTGGAACATCCTGCCTTCGAGCCCCACTTCGCCACCCCCTTGATAAGGGAGCTACAGGCCTCCCGGTGCTGCCACAGCCTTGAATGCATCGTATGTCTAAACGGATGTGATATCAGTACAGAGGTTTTCAGCGCACGGATGTGGTATCAATTCATCAGATCTGGTCAATTCATCAGATCTGTCCTTCCACAATTATGGGTCTCGTGCCCTATGCTATTCTCCACATCTGGCATTCCTTCGTCTCTATATCGCGACCTCATTCGCCTTGCGACCCTGGCCCCCTCTGGGCACAATACCCAACCTTGGTACTTCACCCAG
Organism: Candidatus Obscuribacterales bacterium; assembly: GCA_036703605.1. Classification (NCBI taxonomy): domain Bacteria; kingdom Bacillati; phylum Candidatus Melainabacteria; order Candidatus Obscuribacterales; species Candidatus Obscuribacterales bacterium. Next base: position 4,279 of record DATNRH010000075.1, read on the forward strand.
GGCGATCGCTGCATTCATCTCCACCCCGATCAATCGCGGCGCCTGCCTGTAGTCGATCCGGATGATCATGCTTTATTTATCAGCCTGGGTTGTGCGCTGGAAAATCTAGCGATCGCTGCCCGCTGTGCAGGTTTCAGCTCTCGCATTCAGCCACAGCTTACGACCGAGCATCCTGTGCTCAGCGTGTATCTAGAGCCTAGCGATACCCCTCCTAGTCCCACTGACCTTGCTTTGCAGGAGGCTATTCCCCAGCGCCAGTCTACCCGCTGTGCCTACGATCTTCGTGACATTCCTCCCGACCATCTCCAACGCCTCACCCAAGCCAGCCAGCAGGCTGGTGTGCAGATGCGCCTATTCTCAACGCCCGATACTATGGACCCCTTTATTGCCTGGGTGCGCGAGGGCAATCGCCAGCAGTTTAGCGATCGCGCCTTTGTTGAAGAACTGATGCAATGGATCCGCTTTAGCCGTCAGGAGGTGCAACGCTATCAAGACGGTATTCCTAGTCGTGCTATTGGGATGCCCTACGTGCCGCGCTGGCTAGGCAAACGGCTGATGACCTGGTTTGCCACACCCCAGAGCCAAGCCCGGCAGTTTGAGCAGCGCATCCACCAATCCTCTGCCCTGCTCCTGTTCATCGCCGACCACCACGATCGCCTCCATTGGATCAACCTAGGG
>DATNRH010000076.1 GCA_036703605.1 Candidatus Obscuribacterales bacterium
AGTTGCCCTAGATTTCTCAGGATGGCAGCCAGGGACGATCTGTTGGCGAGGTGTCAATCCGCCAGCGATCGCTCAATCTAGTGCTGCTGGGTTGATGGGGAATTCTGAGTGTCCTCAAGGCGCGATCGCACTTCTCTCACAAAGGGGTGAGCGTTATGGCACTCAACGGCTTGATACAGCAAGCGGCGCAGGGACTGGGATTGGATGTTGTGGGTTTGGGCGGTTGGGTGAGACATGGGGGCAAGTCCTGATGGGGGCGTGGGGCGTCGGTGTAGATTAACTTCACTATCCCAGATCATCCCAACCTTGGCTGTGACGGCTCTGGTTGTGCGGTTGTGCGATCGGTACTGGGTTGGCGTGAAATCCGTCATCGGATCGGGGTGATATCCATCACGCCTGATTCTTGTATATAACTAAAACTTATGAAACTGATAATTAAATACTTAGCAATATTCCTTTACATTTGTTTGTAAAGAAAGGTAACCTGTGTTCATACATAGAACTTGCATCTTTTGCAGTTAAGGACTTATAAACCCATGACCACAACACTACAGCAGCGCGAAAGCGCCAACCTGTGGGAGCAGTTTTGTAACTGGGTCACCAGCACCGAAAATCGCCTTTATGTAGGCTGGTTTGGCGTCCTGATGATCCCCACCCTGCTCACCGCCACCATCTGTTTCATCATTGCCTTCGTGGCAGCACCTCCCGTTGACATCGACGGTATCCGCGAGCCTGTTGCAGGTTCCTTGATCTACGGCAACAACATCATCTCCGGTGCAGTTGTGCCTTCGTCCAACGCCATTGGCTTGCACTTCTACCCCATCTGGGAAGCAGCTTCCCTTGATGAGTGGTTGTACAACGGTGGTCCTTACCAGTTGGTCGTATTCCACTTCCTGATCGGCGTGTTCTGCTACATGGGACGTGAGTGGGAACTATCCTACCGTCTCGGTATGCGTCCTTGGATCTGCGTTGCCTACTCTGCACCTGTTGCAGCAGCATCTGCAGTCTTCCTGATCTACCCGATTGGACAAGGTTCCTTCTCCGACGGAATGCCCTTGGGTATTTCCGGTACGTTCAACTTCATGTTCGTGTTCCAAGCAGAGCACAACATCCTGATGCACCCCTTCCACATGTTGGG
>DATNRH010000077.1 GCA_036703605.1 Candidatus Obscuribacterales bacterium
CCCTAGGTGGCGTGCAGACGGGAGCCAATGATTACTTTCAAACGAATCTATGGACAGTGGCGCGGCGACGGGTGGCTTGGCTGTTGATTCTACTAGTCACGAATACGGCCACCAGTGCGGTGATCCAATCCCAGCAAGATATTCTAGAGCAGGTGGTGGTGCTGGCCGTTTTCATCCCGCTGCTGGTGGGCACGGGCGGTAATGTCGGCGCACAGTCGTCTACGGTGGTCATTCGTGGTTTAAATACCGATGAAATTATCGGATCGGGTGCCTGGCGGGTGATTTGGCGAGAGGCGATCGCCGGTGCATTGCTGGGGCTGATGCTAGGAAGTATGGTGACCGTTTGGGCATTTTGGCTGCAAGGCAATCTACCGGTAGCGATCGCAGTGGGTGGTAGCTTAGTGGTCATTGCCGTCCTCGCTTCTGTGTCGGGGTCAGCCTTACCATTTTTGTTCCAAGCTCTCAAGCTGGATCCGGCCCTGATGTCAGCTCCGTTTATTACAACGGTAGTAGACGTATTGGGCGTGCTGATTTACCTAAACTTGGCACGGGTCACCCTAGGATTTTAGATCGACCGTGTAGCATCTTGTAAGGATACATATTGAGTAACAATCGGGGGGTTATGGTGCGCCTGTTTTCTACCGTGGTGGGTTTACGCTGTGCCTTGGATGCCTATCGTCAAGCCGCACCAGACTTAGAGGCTCAGCCCTTACCCCTGAGCATTGGCCTGGTGCCCACCATGGGCGCGCTGCACGAGGGACACATGAGCTTGATCCACCGGGCGCGCCGCGACAATGACGTGGTGGTGGTCAGCATTTTCGTCAATCCCCTCCAGTTTGGCCCCCAAGAAGATCTGCAGCAGTACCCCAAAACCCTAGACCGCGATCGCCTCCAATGTGCCGCAGCAGGGGTAGATTTGATCTTTGCGCCAACGGTAGCCGATCTCTATGGTGAAGAACCGGCGGGCGATCGCCTCACCCAGGTGATCCCGCCGCGATCGCTCGTGGATCGGCTATGTGGTCTGGCCCGGCCCGGTCACTTTGAGGGCGTAGCCACGGTGGTCACCAAGTTGCTGAATATTGTGCAGCCCCACCGCGCCTATTTTGGACAGAAAGATGCCCAGCAGCTTGCCATCATTCGCCAACTGGTGGCCGATCTAAATCTACCCGTGGACATCTGCGGCTGTAGCATTGTGCGCGAGGCTTCGGGTTTGGCCTATAGCTCTCGCAATCAGTACCTATCCGAGGAAGAGCGATCGCAGGCCGCTGTACTCTACCGTAGTTTGCAACGGGCTGAGGCACAGTTCCGCCAAGGAGTGCGGCAACGGGACGACCTGTTGGCAGCGGTGCAGCAAGACCTAGAGACCGACGCCGGGGTGCAGCCGGAATATATAGACTTAGTGCATCCTCGGACGATGGCTCCCCTTGATCAGATTGATGACGTGGGTCTGGTGGCGATCGCTGCCCGGATTGGCTCAACGCGTTTGATCGATAATCTGTTGCTGCGGAACCGCGCTCCCATCGTGGCCATTGATGGCCCGGCCGGAGCTGGCAAGTCCACGGTGGTGCGCCGGGTGGCCCAGGAATTGGGTTTGCTGTATTTGGATACGGGGGCCATGTATCGGGCGGTGACCTGGCTGGCGCTGCATGAGGGCTTGGATCTCCAGGATGAAGCAGCGATCGCTGAATTGGTGAGTCAATGCGAGATTCAACTGCTGCCGTCACCCGATGTGGCCCAGGCCTGTCAGGTGCAGATCAACGGTCACGATGTTACCCAAGCCATTCGTACAGCAGAGGTGACCGATCAAGTGTCGGCGATCGCGGCTCAGCCCTATGTCCGCAAGGCTTTGGTGCAGCAGCAGCAGCGCTATGGCCGCCAGGGTGGCGTGATTATGGAAGGACGGGATATTGGTACCCATGTCTTTCCCCATGCTGAGCTCAAGCTGTTTCTCACCGCCTCAGTGCAGGAGCGGGCCCGTCGCCGCCAGCAGGATCTCAAGAACCAAGGTCAAGGCACACCAGCTTTGGATGATCTGGAGCAGTCTATCTATGAACGCGATCGCAAGGATAGTACTCGGGTGATTGCCCCCCTGCGTAAAGCCGATGATGCCATTGAGCTACAAACCGATCACCTGACCATTGAGGATGTGACGGCCCAGATTGTGCGCCTCTACCACGAACGCATTAGCCCAAATCCCGAACAAACGCCTTAACTTCCGCCGCTAGCCACTGCTGTTCGGCGGCGGTGAGTCCCAACAGCCATAGCCGCTGCTGGAAAGGGGTACCCAGCAATGCCGCTGGCAGCGATAAGGAATGGGAACTAGCCGAATCATCGATTAAGCGATCGCAACTGCCAATATAACGCCCGTTCAGCCCAAAGCCTTGCCATTCCCGAGTAAAGGCCTCGCGGGTGAGGGTCAGCGTGCGACGACTGTTGGGCCCTGCGGCGAGAATCCACAAGGGCAGCAGCAGCAGTAAGATAGCGCCGAGGTAAAAATCTAGACTGAGGGCGATCGCCAGCAGCAGCCCCGTGATGATTAAGACGGGGGCGATCGCTGTTTTCAGTCGGGGTGGCGGAATCTGAATATCGAGGCGATCAGGCTGACGGGCGATCGCTAGACGACTGCCAACCGGGCGCAGCGTGCGGGGCACCACCTCGATCGCCTTGGGAGCAGGCAGGTGCAGGGCCGTCAGGGCTTCCTGGGCAGAGTGAAACCGGTCTTCCACGGCTGGCTCTAGGATTTTCTCCAGCCAATGGGTGAAGCCAGGGGAGACATGGACGCAGTCGCGCACGTCAATCGTCATGCGGCGCTGGGGTAAATCCGCAGGCGATCGCCCCGTGAGCACAAACATCAGGGTTGCCCCCAGGGCGTAGAGATCGGAGGCGAAGTAGGCCTTGCCGCGAAATTGCTCCGGAGGCATATAGCCATAGGTGCCCACAAAGGTGCCACCGTGGGTGAGCTTGTTGCCGTAGACGGCTTGCACTGCACCAAAGTCCACAAGATACAGACGACCATCGTCACAGCGCAGTACATTACGGGGTTTGATATCTCGATGCACCACCGGTGGCGTCAGCCAGTGCAGGTAGTTCAAAATATCGAGAAGTTGCTTAGCCATGTCTTTCACCCCAGCTTCATCGGTACGCCAGCCCCGAGCCACCCAATCCGCTAGGGAGACCCCCGGCGCTAGCTCTTGCACGAGGTAAAAGCGGCGATCGCTCTCGGTATCGACATGAAAATAGTCAAGGTAGTCGGGAATTTGAGGATGGTCAATACTTTGCAGCACCTTGGCTTCCCGTTCAAAAAGTTCTAGGGTTTTCCAGTCGGCAGATTGCTGCAGCGAGACGACTTTAATGGCCACCGCTTGCTGGGTTGCTAAATCATCCGCCGCGTAGGTGCTGCCCATGCCGCCTTGGCCTAGGAGACGGGTGAGTTGGTAGCGATCGGCGACGCAATCGCCCAAGCTATGAAGAGATTCACGCATAGGGTATCAGCAGGGGTAAAGGCGTAGGCTATCGAGACGTAGCGTCGGGGTTGTTGGCCTGCTGCACAAAATCGGCAAGCTGGCCAACGAGCCAGTCTTGCTGCTCAGGGTGCAGAGAGCCACCAAAGTAGTAAGGAATCACCCCATAGAGCAGGGTGCAGTAAGCATGGCGGCGAACAACACCCCGGAGGCGACGGGTTTCTCCCATCAAGTGTCGGTAGGTGTATCCAGCACAGGAAAACTTGAGATTAAAGGTCTGGTGGTCAATCTCTAGCTGGGTTTCATGGGTGCATAGGATCAACAGCATGGCCGCGCTGATCAGGGTAAATGGATTGAGGAGAAAAAGCCAGCTAAAGAAGAAGGGCAAAATGCCGGATGGCCCACTGACGATCATGGAAAAAAAAGCACCAACAATAGAGGTCAGGGCTCCTAACAGCGGCAGACCGCCCAAGACGGACCAAAATAGAATGCTAAACCAGGTTCCGGAACGAAATCGTGCCGGGGGAATGCGTACATAGATGCGATGGGGCGATCGCTCATACTGAACGATGTTGGCAGAGGGAGGACGCTGCTCTAGGGCATCCAGGGATGGATGATAGTTGAGGGTAGCCGGCACCCGAGGCTTGGGAGCATCGACCTGCTGGAGTTGGTCTAAGGCCTCGGCAGCGGTGGAGATGCGATCTTCTAGGGCCGGTTCCAGCAGATGTTCTAGCCAGCGCAGGAAGGGCGGCGAGACCGTCACGTAGGGCTGAACGTTTAGCCTCATGCGGGCTTGAGGGATGCGATCGGGCGATCGCCCCGAGAGGATAAACACTAGCGTGGCTCCTAAACTGTAGAGATCAGAAGCAGGGCGCACCCGTCCTTGAAATTGCTCCGGGGGCATATAGCCCGCTGTACCCACAAAAGTCATGCCCATGGTCAGGGTGTTGCGATAAACGTGGCGGACGGCCCCAAAGTCAACCACCATGATACTGCCATCCTTGCGGCTGATGAGGTTGGCGGGTTTAATATCGCGGTGGATGACCGGCGGCACCCGCTGATGTAAGTAACACAGCACATCTAGAACCTGAGCTGCAATCTGCCTGGCTTCCTCCTCCGTAGCTATCCATCCCTGCTCCACCCTTGCTTGGAGAGAAGGACCCACAGCGAGTTCTTGGGCTAGATAAAACATGCGATCGCTCGCCGAATCGACATTAAAGTAGTCGATATAGTTAGGAATCTGCGGATGGTCAAGATTGGCTAACACCTGAGCTTCTCGCTCAAAGAGTTCCAGCACTTTCCAGTCCGTGGTCGCCAGCAACGACACCACCTTCAGCGCCACCGATTGATGGGTCGTGAGATCCTTCGCTTCGTAGGTTGTGCCACTGCTACCATGCCCCAGTTCTTGCACGATTTGGTAGCGATCGCTAACCACATCACCCGGTTGATGAAGCGCTTTCATGGGTTAAATCCGTGATGCAAAAAATGGACGTTGAGAATCTCCACGATGATGTCACAAATTGTCTATATTATGGCGGGCAGGGGATGGGAGATCCTATGGTTAGAGAATGAGTGTCGTTTATGCCTGTCATCGATAACTGATCTTCTATATCAACCATAATTGATACAGATAGCGCCGTATCGAAAACAGATGCCTCTACGTACATCTCTCTAGGTCACCACCAGGGTTCAGATCGTTGAGTTCCATCGCACCAAGGTTTAGTAATACATACAGCACCTTCTCCTCACACTCATAGTATGCGCCAGAGATGCTAGACACTTATCATCCAGCGTTTACGAAGCAGTCGAGACAGAGCCTAGAAGCAAATTGACAGATCACAGATTGACGGATCACAGTTCTCCAAGGATGACCATTGAGTAGATTAGAAGTAGTCCGGTCTTGAGGGGGCTCTCGATCGCATGGGTCGATTCTTGGGTTAGCTGTATCTGAGCTGTACCGAAACAGATGAGGACAACTCTAAGCAATGTCCCTAAAGACCACGCTTAGGAAAGCTCGTCTTGGCTGTATTGAGCGAGGCTCTTTTCCTCTCTATGACGCAATATCCCAAGGTAAGTGCAGACTTAGTCGCCCAGAACAGTCCGCAGGCCAAAGAGTTGGATAACTGTTCTGTCGTACAAACCGAGTTAGATCGGCTGGTGGGTTTGGCGGCAGAACTCTGTCAATGCCCCATGGCCTTGATAACCTTTTGCCAAGGCGATCACCTTTGCCTGGTTGCGCAACAGGGTTGGCCGATCACGCCCTATAACCAGATACCGCATTCGCTGGTCTTTGATAATCTGGTGCATAAAAAGGCCCAGCCGTTGCACATTGAAGATGCGTCAAAGGAGCCCCAGTTTTATCGCCTGCCCCACATTGCTAGCCGGCCCTACCTCCGTGCCTACACCGGCATTCCCCTAATGGGCGATCGCTTAGGGCTGATGGGAGTATTGTCGGTGCTGGATACCCAACCCCAACCTGCTTCGCCTCGGATCATGGAACTGTTGCGCATCCTCAGCCATGAAATTGTGGGACTGGTGGGCGATCGCCCCGCAGAACCCACCTGGCGAATTCCCCCAGCCGCCCAGCAGTCGCAGCCGATGCAGGCATTAGTGCCCTCGCCGGTATTAACCGACGTCAAGCAACAAAATCTATACCTGCGGCTTCTACAACACCTCAACTATGAACTGCAGCTAGGGGCATCGATCCGCAAGGCGGGCACTGTGATTGTGCAAGTGTTGCCCCAACTGTTTCCCGACAGTAGCGGTTGGGTGTTGTTGTGCGATGGCGATTGCCAAGTCTTTGAATCCCTCGCGCTTTGGGGGAACACGTCCTACCGTAGCGATTGTCTGCTCGCTAAGCACTGCTGGGCGGTTCAATCTCCCCCCAAAAACCTAGAAGAAAGCACCCAAGCCTGTTCAACCTGCCGTGATTCCTCCCATCGATGGGTTCATTGTTGTTTGCCGCTGCGGGTGGCGGATCAGACCATTGGCGTCTTGTCCCTGCGCTTTCCCCAGCCGCCACCACTGCAGCCGGATGTACGCCAGCGGGCCGAGATGGTGGCCCGCCACCTGGCGCTGTCTCTATCCACCCTGCGGCGGTTGGATACCCTAGAACAGGAAAACCTGCTGGATCCGCTCACCGGGTTATACAACCGCCGCTATATGACCAAAATGTTGGCTAATATGCTGCACCGAGCTAGCCATGGCAACGTCTCTGTCGCCATTATTATGGTAGACATTGATTATTTCAAACGCTTTAACGATACCTATGGACACCTAGCGGGCGACCAAGTTCTGCGGGATTTTAGTGTGTTTCTCAAGGGATTTATCCGCAGTACAGACATTGCCTGTCGCTATGGCGGGGAGGAATTTCTGCTGCTGTTATCGAACGCTAATCAAGCGACGGCCTACCGGCGAGCAGAGCGATTACGCCACGATACGCGCTATCTCACCATGAAGTATCAAGGTAAATCTCTGGGAAATATTACCGTGTCGGCTGGAGTGGCAACCTTTCCTGACCATGCCAAGACCGGTAATGCATTGATCTGGGCGGCCGACATGGCCCTATACCGTGCCAAGATGACCGGTCGCGATCGCGTGGTGTTAGCCGATGCCTCCGATTGTCCTCCCCCCAAGGAGCCGTAGCGTTAGGCGCTAGCCCATAGCGGCAATTACGCAGAAATGGCATCCAGAAATGGCATCATAGAAGGGCAGCCAGCAGGCTGTATCCCCTATGCCATGATGTTCCGTTATCTATGTTTCCCCGGTTTCTCTCATCCCGCGTTCAGCAGCTCACCGAAGCAACCTCCATTGCCCTGGCCCAGCAAATTCAACAGCAGGCGATCGCCACCCCGCTTTTAGACACTCCCATCACCACCGGCTATGTACACCAGGGCGATCGCCAAGGCCTTCCCATCCTGTTGCTCCACGGGTTTGATAGCTCGGTGATGGAGTTTCGCCGTCTGCTGCCGCTGTTGGCGGAGCATCATGAAACCTGGGCGATCGATCTCCTCGGCTTTGGGTTTACCGAACGTCCCCCAGGGCTAGCAATCACGCCTGCGCATATCAAGCTCCATCTCTATGCCGCCTGGCAGGCTCTGATCCAGCGCCCCATGATCGTCGTGGGTGCATCCATGGGAGGTGCAGCGGCCATTGACTTTGCCTTGACCTATCCCGACTGTGTACAGCAACTGGTGTTAATTGACAGTGCAGGGTTTGCCAAAGGGCCGAGCGGGCCACTGCTGACTCCCCTTGCCTATCTAGGAACAGAGGTGTTGAAAAATCCTTGGGTGCGCGATCGCATTAGCAAAACAGCCTACTTTGATCCGAGCTTTGCGTCCGCCGATGCTGCCGCCTGTGCAGCCCTCCACCTCGATTGTCCCAACTGGCGACAGGCCATGGTGTCCTTTACCCAAAGCGGTGGATATACCGATCTGACCACCAGCATTGCC
>DATNRH010000078.1 GCA_036703605.1 Candidatus Obscuribacterales bacterium
GTCAAAATATGCTGTCGGTTAAGATGGAGCTGAGTTAGACGTTCAATACTATCGGCCGGCAGTTGAAGATTGCTGGCAATGCGGCCGCGATCGCCCTCAGGTAAATCAGCGATCAAAACTTCCAGTAACACCTGCCAATGGGATACTTGAGTTTGGTGATCAAATCGCTTGAGCCATCGATCGAGCAACTGCAGTTGCTTCCAAAGGCGATCACTTAACGCTAGCTTAGGATGGATGCAGCATAGGGCACCCAGATCCGCCAGCAGTCGCAAGGCAGGTCGCCAGTAGGAAGCCTGGAGAATATACCGAAGTTCCTGTTTGAGGCGGGTTTGTAGCGCCGGAGTTTTATCGACTTCGATCTGAATACGATGGTAGATACCGCTAGCGATCGCATGGCGGATATAGCCCTCGGTTTGGGAATCGAGGGTGAAGTCTAGGCGCACGGCAAAGCGCACGGCTCGAAAGATCCGCGTTGGATCTTCAATAAAACTATTGGGATGCAGCACCCGGATCTGACGCGATCGCAAATCAAGTAACCCGCCGAAGAAGTCCAACAGTTCCCCAGGACGCGGTAATGTCAACCGAATTGCCATAGCGTTGATGGTGAAATCTCGGCGATACAAATCCTGACGGATAGAGCTCGCCTCCACCTCGGGGTTCGCTGCCGGGTAAGGATAAAACTCCGTGCGTGCCGTAGCAATATCCAACCACAGCGATCCCAATACAGGATCTTGGTGCCAGAGTAGGGCTGCCGTTTGAAAGCGGCCATGTACCTGCAGGCGTGCTTGGGGATAGTCTGCCTGCAGCGATCGCGCCAATTCTACTCCCGCCGCCCCATCCGCCGACGTTTGCACCCCATCCACCACCAGATCAATATCCTCCAAGCGCAGCGCCGATGCTCCTTCATTCAGCAACAAGTCCCGCACCGCGCCGCCCACAAGATAAATCTGCCAGCCCCGCGCCTCTGCATCTTGAGCGATCGCCCCCAGCAACTGCCACAATTCTGGGGAGAGGCGCTGCTGGAGCCAGCGCTGCACCGTAGCAGGAAGGGGACAAGACACCAGCGATCGCCCCCCGAGTATATCCTTATCTTGGGCTACAATACTTTCCTGTCCAGACAAGACATCTAGATCGGGTCTAGCATTCAAGGCTTTCTCTTGGTGCAGTTGGCGCAACACATCCGTCCGCGTTACAATCCCCACCAAATTTTTCCCATCCAGCACCGGCAATCGCCCAATATCATAAGTCACCATTAACGCTTCAATGTCCGGCAGTGTCGTTGTTGGCGCGATAGTCTTCAACTGCGTGGTCATAAAACCCTTCACAGGAGCATGGCTAAAATCATGGTGTAGAGCAATATCCAAATCCCGCCGGGAAATCATGCCAATTAGACAACTCTCCTCATCCACCACCGAGAGTCCCGAATGGCCATAGCGCAGTAAAATCCGCTGGGCTTCTCCAATGGTGGTACTTGGGCGAATGGTACGCACCGGCGATGACATCAACTCCTGCGCCGTGGGAGAATGGGGCACCGCTTGCCGTAGTTGCTCCACCAAACTAGCTAACACGCGATCGCTCTCCTGCCCCCGCCAACTCAACGACGCCGCGCGGGCATGGCCACCCCCACCCCAAGGACGAAACAGATCCCCCAAATGCAGGCGATCGCTGCTGCTGTGCGATCGGCCAATCACCGTCAGTCGTTCTTCCTCACCGCTTTGATAGCGAGTCGCCAGCAGCAAGACATCCACATCGATGAAACTCAGCAGCCGCGACGCTAAGCTAGAGAGCCCTTGAATATAGCCCTCCACCTCCAGCATTACCCAGGCCAGGGCATAGCCCTCCACCTCCTCCACCGTGATCTGATCGAGGGCTAGGGGCAACAGGTCTTGCAACTCTGAGGATAGGCCTGGCTCCACATAGTCAGCGATCGCCCGTTGGCTAGCTCCCTGTTCCATCAACCAAGTGAGCGCCGCCCCATCCCGTGGGGTGGCATGGTCAAAGGTCAACGAGCCAGTATCCACATGGATGCCCAAGGCCATAACGGTAGCCTCCGTGCCAGATACCTCCACCTGCCGCCGCCGCAACGCCTCCACAATCAACGTAGTCGTTGCGCCCACCGCCTCAATCTGAGCATGGGTTGCAGCAATATCACCCATGGGGCCCTCATCACAACCATGGTGGTCATAGACCGTGATCTCTAAGCCAGGGTAATCCAGCCATTCCGCTGCCTTCCCAAGGCGATCGCGCCACTGAGTGTCTACAACACTGAGCGATCGCACCGTCGCGATTGTGACTGACCGCCGTTCAATCAACGCATATTCATCGCGATGCAAGGCCAAGAAATCCCGCACGCCAGGATGACATCCCCCAGTCAACACAATCCGAGCGCCGGGCAGCAAGTGAGTTAGCCCCACAGCAGCCCCTAAGGTGTCAAAATCTGCGGTGGTATGACACAAAATCAAGTCCATAGGATATCTGCCTGGCTGAACATGGGGCTAAGACAACGGCCTAGCTTCTCATATTTTGGCAGACAGCACCCTAGGATGTAGAGTACTCCCTCGGCTATTGCCTGGACTCTATGCAACGAATCACACAAGCTCAGCGTACAACGTTTATGAAGATGGGATTAACTCACGCTTCCCCTGCCTACATCTCCGGAGAAAAAGTCCGTAGATCGACATAGAAATTATTATACTTATGACGTTTAGACACATCAACATCCCGCTTGCTGATGGACGCCGTAGTCACAGCATCCTGTTTCATTACTTTCTTCATATAGATGAACTAATATGAAATTGCTACTGAACAGTTTAAACTTCTGCGATCGCCCCCAGCCTAAGCATCTCTAGGGCTGCCCATGCATAGAAAACTCTACGCATAGCGTTGTCAAACTCACCTTGATGGAGCAACGCCGATGTTTACAATCAGAGATGACCAAAGCAGACATCTATAAAGGGATGGTAAACTTGCGGTAAAGGAGCTATAAAAGCTTTAGGGCAGGGTTGAAATCTAGCTGTTTTTTATGAGATTGTACGGAGAAGGCAATCTTTTACCGTAAAGATATCGGGAATTAGGGTCGCTCTACATGTTGTATTGGCTATCAGGCATAGCTCTATACTAGCGTCTACGTAACGTTCACCTCTACATGATCAAGTCAGGATAGCCCCAACGGTATAGTCATGCCGCAGAGCTATGTTGGATCATGTTAAGCGTGATTGTTGTACCTTAAACCAAGCGATCGGTAGACATCTCTGTCTATTAGGATCGTGAAAAAGTATGACCTGCAGCTTATCTTTCTGGGTTTCAGAGATGGTAGGTCGGTTTTAAGTGCTTGCGCTTAAGCTTCTTATCATTCAAGTATTGATTCAAAAAAAGGGATAACAATAGACTGAAAGCTAGTGAATCCTATCCTAGTTCAATGCTTGAGACAACGTAGTTAGGCTGTTTGATGTTGAGTCATCTAGGTCAAGTATCCGCATAATTTCGCACAAGTATAGATTTTGATTCTGCTCCAATAGTGGAGAGACTGATGGGTTAACAAATCCTGTTCTGCCTACTGTCCTTTGCATCAACCGTGATAGACAGAGGATATCTAGGTTCAGACCAGAGGTTAACTCACCTGCATTTAAATGTTTACCCCAAAGGCATTCATACCATGGCAGCTACTCATCCTCAGGTTGTAGTTGGTTTACTTGTATACAACGGCGAAAAGTATCTTGCAGAAACCATCGAATCAATCTTGGCTCAAACCCTAACGGACTTTACGTTAGTGATTGGAGATAATGCGTCAACCGATTCAACAGAAGAAATCTGTCGCAGATATGCTGCTCAAGACAGTCGCATTGTCTACCAACGTCATCCTGAGAATGTAGGGGCGTCTGGCAATCACAATCTTGTCTTTCAGCCTGGGGATGCTCCCTACTTTAAGTGGGCGTCTCATGATGACCTCTTAGCACCCGATTATCTACGTCAATGCATCGAGCTTCTGGAGGACAATCCATCGGTTGGGGTTGCCCATTGCCGCTCCTATCAAATTGACGAAGAGGGTCATCTCCTAGGCAATCTTGACTATGAAGTGCGGTTAACCAGCTCTAGTCCTAGTCAACGACTATGGCGCATGTTGTGGGCTGGCTATTTGCCAGAGGTTCATGGCGTGATGCGATCGCACCTGGTTAAAAAAACCAAACTCTTCAGAGGCTTTCCAGGCGACGATCGCAGCTTTCTGTCTGAAATGCTGATGCAGAGCGATGTGGGCTACGTTGAAGACTATCTATTTTCCCGTCGTGACCATGCCGATAGCTTCTGTCGCATTGCCGACCAAACATCCCGACAAAGTTTCTACAATCCCAAAGCCAAGCGATCGGCTAGGATGGTCGGTCTAATCAAGCTGCGAGAATATGTTCTAGATGTGCTCCGACATCCCATGAGCACGGCAGAGCGTTTGGCTTGCTTAAAGATTGTCGTCGAGTGGGGTATCCGGCGCGGTCTGGAAATGGTCACCAACTCTGGCGAGAAATTTGGACAGCGGCTACGTGAGGAATTTAGCCTATCTCAATCGATGAATCCCCATGAGTCAGAAACCTCCTCTGAGCAGTGTTACTGAGTCAGCATAGAAACCTCTAGCTAGAAGCGCTGAAGCCCCATGTAAAACTGGCGGAATTATACGACTTCAAGAGCTACAGGATAGGTCTCTCACGTAGCCATCAGCTAATCTTACGTGGGCGTTGCTGAATGAAGATATGGCATCGTAATGTGGGACGTTTGCTCACATTACCCTGATTGTGAATACATGGCGAGCTTCTCGCTCAAAGTTTGTGCGCGCAAATCCTATCGAAATTCAGGAACGTCCGTCCGTGAGGGCTATGGGGTGACGACTCGACATCATATGCACCACGCAACCTAGAGCGTAATTGGGGATTCGACATAAATAGTGGGTTCATTAAGCATCTCGAATTCAATACCGTAGTCCTTGAGTTCATCTGAGATCCGCTCATTAGCTAGTTCCAGCAGACGCTTGCGAATCTGGATTGAATTTTCTGTTGAGCCCAAAATGAAAAAGGTGACTCTAGCCCGGCTGATACCTGCTTCGGGCTCATCTAGGAGCGCGATGTTCGTACTACCTGGGTCAATGCCGTAAATTGTATTGGTACAGCGCACCACGACCTGTTGCACCAAGGCTTTCTCGCGATCG
>DATNRH010000079.1 GCA_036703605.1 Candidatus Obscuribacterales bacterium
ACCGCCACCGATCCATCGCGCTCCACCCATCCCTGGGAAAACGAACCGTTTTCGTCCCTCCAACAACCCTCCCTCTCCCTAGCCTCCATCACCCAAGGGTATCAAGTTACCAAGGGCGGCGAGGTTCTAGGTGCCAATCAATGCCGGATTGATCCAGATACGAATACCTGCATTTGCGTCTGCCCCACCTCAGATGGCCGCAATCGGCTATGGCAGTTCACCACTGTCTCGCTCGGGGACGTGCGATCGCCTGATTATGATGCTGCCTATGGTTCTCTATGGCTCGTTTTGGCCCAGGATTACACCGAACAGCAGCGGGTTGGGCAAGAGCTGGCCGCTAAAAATGCCGACCTCATCCAGCTCAATCGCCTCAAGGATGAGTTTTTGGCCTGCATCAGCCACGAGCTCAAAACGCCGCTCACCTCAATTTTGGGTCTATCAAGCTTGCTAAAGGATCAGGCAATTGGAGCCATGAGCGATCGTCAGGCCCGCTATGCCCAACTGATCTACCAAAGCAGTCGACATTTGATGCTGATTGTCAACGATATTCTCGATCTGACGCGCATTGAAACGGGGCAAATGGAGCTGATCCTAGAGCCCGTCAACCTAGAAGTTGTTTGCCATCGCGCCTATGAACAGGTAACCCAGGGACATGGCGGCCCATCCAATCCCCTACACCAAGATGGCGACGAGGATCCAACAGCATCGTGCCCCTCCATTCAGGTGACCATCCACACCAACCAAGCTTGCCTCTTGGCCGATGAACTGCGCCTGCGCCAAATGCTGGCCAACTTACTGTCGAACGCCCTGAAATTCACCACGGCATCTGGAGCGGTGGGGCTGGAGGTGGAAGACTGGGGGCATTGGCTAGCTTTCACCGTGTGGGACACGGGCATGGGGATTCCTGCCGATAAGCAACACCTGATTTTCCAGAAATTCCAGCAGCTTGAACAGCCGCTAACGCGTAGTTTTGAAGGAACGGGCCTCGGGTTGGTGATTACCCAGCGGTTGGCTCGTCTGCATGGGGGCGAGGTGACGTTTATGTCCAAAGAAGGGGAGGGGAGTCGGTTTACGATTCTTCTACCAGTCGTACCACCCCAGGCCGAGCGAACCCTCGACCCAGCAGAAGCAGCGGTGATTTTGCCCCATAAACGATCCTCCAACAATCGGCTGATGCTGGTGATGGAGTCCGTTCCCCAGTTGCTCGACGACGTGACCTATCACCTAGGCAAACTGGGCTATCAGGTGGCGATCGCTCGCTCCGGAACCGAGGCCCTAGAAAAAACTCGGCAGCTTCAGCCAGCCATGGTGTTCCTCGATCCCGTCTTACCGCAGCTTTCGGGATGGGATGTGCTGACGCTGCTCAAGTCCGATGACGACACCAGCCATATTCCCATCATTGCTATGACCACCCAGTCCGAAAGCCAGCGGGCGGAGTCTGCCGGGGTGGATGGTGTGCTCAGCTTACCCATCGATGGGGATGCCCTAGAGCAGTTGATGGATCAACAGCTCGCGATCGCGACGCCAGCCGAACAGTACCCGAGCCTGACGGTGTTACACCTTGGACAGCCGAGCCCCTGGACGGAGATCGCCTTGGCCGATCCCGACTGGGTACCGCCCTCTTCTGATACCAGCGATCGCTCTCCGGTTTTAGACCTCAATCATTTGCTGCATCCCTACCATTGCCGGGTTTTAGAAGTTGACGATATCGATCAGGCCGATGTGCTATCGCGGGTGTGGCGGCCGGATGTGGTACTCCTCAGCGATCGCGCTGCGGATCCCGTCGCTTATTTCCAGCAAATTCAGGACTGCTCCTACCTGAGCACCCTGCCGATGATTACCCTCACAGCGGAACTCACCCAGGCAGCCAATCAATACCCTGAACTTACGGTGTTCCCCTGTCTCGACCCTGCAGCTCCCGTATCGCCAGGGGACGACGTCGAAATTCCAACCTTGCTAGAAGTCATTCGGGTGGCCACCGGCACCTATTGGACACCCCATGTTTTGGTGGTCGATGTCACCTCAACGGGGGAAACGCCCCTGCTGCAGCCACCGCTCCAATACCTGCAACAGTCAGGACTAGCCAGTGTTATTGCCCAATCGCCCACGGAGA
>DATNRH010000080.1 GCA_036703605.1 Candidatus Obscuribacterales bacterium
CTTTGCAGGAGGTTTCAGCACTGCCAGGTCAAAGGTTATGCCTTGACTCAGCAGCACCAGATTCTTAAGGATGCAACCTTACTGTCTGACCGGGCACCAAACGCTGAGAACCGTCAGCAATTAAGCGATCGCCTGGCTGCAGCGTACCTCGCACGAGGACTCGCTCCGTTTCCATATGCAAGATTTCCACCTCTTGCCGATTCACCTTAAAGTACGCTAGATCTTGAGCACTTTCATCGGGTCTAACAGTATAGACAGTCCACAGTCCCCGTACTCCTGGCACTAAAGCCGTTGTCGGTACCCAATAGCCTTCACTCACAACGCGATCGCTGAGCATTAACCGAGCTGTTTGTCCCGAAGGTACATCATTCATATCCACATCCAGCAATACCGTCACAGTGCGGCTCGTGGGATCAACCTCAGGTAAAATCGAGAGTACCTGAGCTGAATACGACGTACCTGCGATCGCTACCGTTTGAGCCGATCCAACCCTGGGCACATGCTGGGGCGGCACCCCAATTCTCGCCTCCCAAGATCCAGTTTCCACCAGCCGCAGCACCGGTTCTCCAGATCCAACCACCACGCCCTCATCCACGTAGCGTAGGGCAACTTGTCCAGAAAACGGTGCATAGAGAACACGTTGGCTCAGGGCGACATCTAAGCTAGCGAGGTTAGCCTGAAGCTGTTGGATGCGGGCTTCTTGGGCCGCAATCTGCTCTGGACGTGTTCCCGTCTGCAGTTCCTGCTGCTGCTGCTGGGCAGCCGTGAGACGGGCCCGTAGTGATCCGACCTGATAGGTTACTTCATCCAAATCCTGTTGAGCGATCGCTCCTTCTGTGAACAAAAGCTGCCGCCGCTGTTGAAGCAGTTCTGCCAGATCCAGTTGATTGCGAATATCCTCTACCGTTGCAGTCGCAGCCGCGATCGCTTCCTGGCGCGGCCCGGCCTGTAGTTCCTGGAGCTGCGCTTGGGCCACAGCGAGCTGAGCCAAGACAGCCTGTTGCTCGGTCTCCAACGTCTGGGTATTGAGATAAGCTAACGGCGCACCCTCGGTTACTTCCATCCCCTCCGTCACCGCAATTTGGGTGACTTCGCCACCCTGCTCAAACCCCAGCTCGCTACTGCGCCGCGCCCGAACCTCACCGGTATAGGCTCGATCCACGTCATAGCCCTGCACCGGCTCGATGACTAGGGTCGAAACCGGCAAAACCATCCCATCATCTGCTTCAGAGGCCATACTCTGACGAGATGCCTCCAAAACGGGTAGGATTTGCAGTCCTACCCAAACACCTGCACTCAACATGGCTCCAGCAATGGCTACTCTGGATGGCCATCGTCGCCGATGGTGAGTGGACAACTGTCCTGCTTTTGTCTGAGTTTCCGTCATGGTTCCTCTGAAACGCAAGTTGACTAGCTAAATAGTTGTATACTAAATTTGTTGAGTATGCATGTCAGTGTATTCTAGAGTCATATACCTGTCAAGTACTGTCCATGTCCCTCTCCCACACCATCCTGGCTAGCCTAGTACACCATCCCACCACGGGCTATGAGCTTGTTAAGGATTTCAATGAACGCATTTCCTGCTATTGGCAAGCCAGCCAACAGCAAATCTATCGGGAACTGAGCCGCATGGAAGAGCAGGGTTGGATTGAGGGGGAGCGGGTCATCCAAAGCGATCGCCCCAATAAAAAGCTCTATCGCGTCACCGAACTAGGGCTCAATGTATTAAAAGACTGGCTGGTGCAGCCCTCTCATCCAGCCGCGATACGAGAAGAGCTGTTGGTCAAGGTCTTGGCAGGCTACTTGGTGGATAGAAAGGTGATTCGCGCTGAGGTAGAGCGGCGGCGGCAGTATCACCAGCTTCGCTTTCAACACCATCAGCAAACCGAGCAGGATTATTTCCAGGATCTAGACTCTGCATCACTTGCTATGCAGTTTACCTATCGCACTCTGCGGCGAGGCCTCCGCTATGAAGCTGATTGGATTGCTTGGTGTGATGAGACGATCGAGTGGCTGGATAGCATGGCTGAAAACCAAGATCCTAACGGTGGTCAGTCTGGTTGAAACTTAGTTGGCTGACAAATCTGGTGTTGCTGAGTCCAGGGATGAGCGTTGGTGAATACAAGTATGAATGTCTAAATCCGCCCTCACCCTAGCCCTCTCCTTGGGGTGAGGGCTCCCTTCTCCCCAGGGAGTAGGGTTGGGGATGAGGGCCAATCATCTATCGATTCAGCAATGTCCGAGAATGAACCTCTAGCTAGGAACTCTCAAACTCTATGCAAAATCCTGAGGAATCATCCTGCTATTCAGCAACGCTACCAATCTTGTTGCATAGTCTAGGCAAGGTGAAACCCCGAACTAGGTTAACCTAAGTTCGGGATAAGCTGAAAACCTCATTCTCTCGTAGGCTGAGAGCTAGGTTCTTTCATGCAACAAGATGAAAAATTCCCTTAACCCGAACTGACGTTAGGTTAGATTTTGTTAGGTCACGCTGATGCTAATTCAACCTACGAGAGAGTTAAGACTGCAGGAGTTTTGCCCGTCAATCAGGAAGCGTTGCTGAATAGCGATAGGATTGGTGCTAACAAACTGTGAACAAAGCGCTCTCGCACACCGCTCCTAGGTGATCAGCAAGAACAGTTCTCCACGATTCTCCCATAGCATCAGTACACCACTGAGAGCTACAAATGTCAGAATAGCGTGGCGAAACTGCTGGCGACTCATATGGTACAGCACATATTTGCCTAGCCAGTTCGCCGGAATGGCCGCCAGTCCTACTACCAATCCATAGCCCACATACTGCCAACTGAGAATACCCAGCGCTAGGTAGCTGACAAGCTTCAGGCTGTGCATGAGGGTAACAGTGATCGATTTGGTAGCAATGAGATCCTCTTTTTCCAAGCCATAGCTCAGATAAAGAGGATTGAGGATCGGCCCCGTACTTCCTACAAGGCTAGAGATAAAGGCATTGATCAGGGAAAGGGGAAAGAACTGCCAGGCTTGAATCGTGATGCGAAGCTGCGATTGATTGATGAACGCCGTCACCGCCATCACGATCAGCAAAATGCCCATAATTGCTTGCAGCCATTCTAGGTTGATTTCCTTGAAGGCATAGGCTCCCAGAACAGCCCCAATTAAGGTACCCGGCACATGCCAGAGCGTTAGCTTCCAGTCGATGCGATTCCAGAAAAAGATGGAGCGCTGAGCGTTTCCCACTAGCATTCCCACGGTGATCACCGGCGCAACGGCCTGCGCGCCAAACCATAGGCTAACCAAGGGAATCAAAATGAGGGGACTGCCGCCCCCCGACAACATACTGACAAACCAAGCAAGAAAGCTGACGAGTCCAAGGAGCAGCAATGGCATGGAGGTTACGCAGGTGAGATGGAGGTAACCCATTAAGCGTTGACATAACCACCAAGTTTCTTAGTGTTTGAAGTCAAATTTTAATGTGTTGTTACAATTCTACTCGCAGAGCGATCGCCTGCCCATAGATATTGATCGAGA
>DATNRH010000081.1 GCA_036703605.1 Candidatus Obscuribacterales bacterium
AGTTGCTCAGGTAACTATCCAGTGCAGACAGCCGACGCAGCTTGTTAAGGAAGTTCTCTGCGTCAGTGAGGCCACGACCACGGGCAGTGGCTGCTAGCTGCTCAAGGATAAGCTTGCTAGTGCCGAAGCCATTGGCAGTGACCCACTTAGGTTCGGGTGCAGAGAACTTGAGGCCAGCAACCTCAGCCGTAGGTATGAACAGGACACCCTCACCCTCGCATGGCTTACAGATGTTGGGCTTGGCGTATCGCTGTCCATCCTTCTTGGTCTTCCAAGTCCTGCCCGTACCTTTGCAGGTGGTGCATCGCTTGGCTCGTGTCTTCTTCACGACCTTGCTGTGCTTGGTGACAGCAGACCTAAACTCAGCAGGCTTCATCCAGTTGCTAAAGTTGTCGGCCCATGTCTTCTTGTCGTTGGGCTCACGGCTAAAGATAAGAGCAGATAGCTGGGCAGGAGAGCCGAGGTTGATAGGGGTGTCACCCATAAGTTCCTCAGCCATAACCTCTAGCTCAGCTTTGATTGTATCTCTTTCCTCCGTGAACTGATCGCCCACTTGCAGTAGGGCATCATGGTCAACCGCAGCACCTGTCTGGTATATCTCCGCCAGTACAACACAGAGTTCGTTTGTAAGATCAAGCACCTTACGTAGGCCAGCCGCATCGCCTGCATATTCACTAACCAATTCATTGTACAATTCCTCAGTCGTAAGCAGATCGCCAGCTAGGTAGTCGATGAGCTTGGGCAGAGGCACAGTGTCTACGTTCTGGCCTTTGTCCATGTGCTCCATAAGGGTGTCTAGCTTGCGAGACTTGAGGTTGCGGCGCTCTGCCACATCACCCAAGCTTAGGGGTAGCTTCTGTCCACGCTGCAGCAGGTACTCACCAAGCATGGTGTCGAACACTTCCTGCTGTTCATCGTGTTGAGCGTAGGAGAAGCCGCACTCCCACAGCCACACCAAATCGTAGGCAATGTTGTGACCTACTAGCAGGGTGGTGCTGTCGAGAATGTCTTGGATCAGGTCGAAGCCAACGCCACTGTCGAGGACAACCCAAGTCTGTGCAGCCTCATTCCATTCGTGAATGACAGTGCCTTCGACCTCAACATGATTGAACGTCACGATATAACGCTCGTTCATCTCAGGGCAGATGACGCCGACCTGTACCAGCTTGTTGTTTGGCTCGAAGGGATCGAGGTACTTCTTACCGTCCCGCTCCGTGATTGTATTCTCTACGTCCAAGATCGTTAGCATGCATCATCACCTTATCATCAACCAGTTCGCGGATTAGTTCAGCTACACTCACGTATCTGCCCTCAGTCTTGCTCCGCTCAAATGCTGCACGAGAGAGGGTGTCGTACTTGTGTGTCTCAAGTGCGAAGGTGTAGGTGCGGTAGGGTTTCTTACTCAGTTTCGGTCGAGGCATTGACCACCTCCATAGCTGTAATGGTTTCAAGGACAATGATGAACACAGAGGTAGACTTGTTACGGGGCTTGAGCATGACGAACTCCTCGCCTATGCCTTCCACCTCCCCTTCAAACCAGTGTGACCCTGTGAACAGGACGACTCGCTTGCCTACCAGTTCCTTCAAGGAACCAAAGAGAGAGTGCTTGGTATCATGGTTCATTAGTCAAGTGCTCCTATTCACTACGCTGTGAAACGTGCGGTGTCGGGATCAATCTCACAGGTGACACGACCATGCCAGCCAGTGACCTTGTTCTTAGCCACCGTGATGTGACGCTGCGGGTCTTCCTCACCCAGCCCCTCAATGTCAGGGTTCTTGCTGATCAGGAGCATGAGGTCAGCCTCAGCAGCCTTACCAGTACGAGAGCCTTCCATCATGGACTGATCGACAACGACCTTGCCCTCAGCAGAGGCAGACAACTGGCTCATGTAGAACACAGCACAGTCATACTCTTTGGCAATCTGCCTAGCGTGAATGGCACAGTCCTTAAGCTTCTGATCCTCACGTGAGTGCGAACCTTTGGATGCGAACTTGTCACCCATGTCCAGCACCAGAATGTCAGGCTTGTAGCTCTTGGTCACTGCCTCCACCCAATGCATGTCCTTGCCAGTGCCATCAGCGAACATGAGGTTCTGCTTAACCTGAGCCCACTGCTCGGTGGCCTTCTTACGGTCATTGCGAATCTGCTGCATCGACATACCAGTAGCTGCAGTCAGGTAGCGTGACGAGACACGAGCGACTGACTCTTCGTTACAGAGCACGGCAACCTTAGCACCCTGCCAAGCGAAGCCACCGACACCACAGATCATGCTGGCGTGGGATGAAGTCTTGCCC
>DATNRH010000082.1 GCA_036703605.1 Candidatus Obscuribacterales bacterium
GGGCGATCGCCCCATATGTTGACCTGCCCATCGTCCCAAATCAGGACTTTATAAATTAAGCGTTAGCAAGACAAGTAGATTGTCAAAACGGGTGATAGCGTGAACATAGAATGAGATGGGCAGCATCCTGTCTGCCCAAGAAGGAGGAGTGCGTGGAAGAAAGTATGAATGATTTCCAGGATTTTTTAACTCGGGACTTCGCCCATGTAGCTATCGGCGAGTTCAAGCCTGGGAAGTTTGCGGAAGCCAGAGATCTGTATGAACAAGCGATCGCTACCTATGCAGAGGGCTTCAAGGGGGCGTATCTGCTGCAAGAACCGGGAAGCGATCGCGGCATTTCTATTATTATTTGGAAAAGCGTGGAAGACATGCAGGCCAACCAAACGGCCTTACATGAAGCTATCTTGAAAAAAATGGCTCCCCTCTTTGTAGGTGTTCCGCAAACCGAGTTCTATGAGGTTTTATGTGACATCCATGCCTCTGAGGATGCGTGATGCGCAAGTTTCAAGCTGCGCAAACCGTCGAGATAGGCTCAGGCTTATCTCCAGTTTAGGAGACTGAATCCCTAGGTAAGTTCCCCAGTTTCCCGCCTCTAGTGCCTCTGGAGTCTCTCTCTCCAGACTACCTAGACCAAGGCGAGCTAGGATGGGCAGCGATCGCGGCAACTTGTTGATCGCAAAGACTGGCTACAGATACCCAGTCTTTGCTGGAGGAAAGGGTGGGAGATCATCAAAAAGTTGGTATAGTTCCCTAAGCTCTTGAGCACCCGCCGACGATGGGTCTAGACTCGCTATGATTATAATTGCTACCTTTTATAAATTTGCTGCGATCGCTGACTGTGCTGCTGAGCAGCAGAGGTTGCGTGAGCATAGTCAGCAGCTTGGCATTAAGGGCACAATTTTACTGGCCCAAGAAGGCATCAATGGCACCATTGCCGGGTCTCGCACCGCCATCGATCAATTTTTGGCAATTCTGCGTCAAGCTCCTTCCTGGACAGACTTAGAGGTGAAAGAGTCCTATGCTAATGTGCCACCCTTTGAGCGCATGAAAGTTCGCATTCGCCCTGAAATTGTGCCCCTCGGAGTGCCCACTGTGTCGCCAGCCGAGCAAGTCGGTACCTATGTGTCTCCCGATCAGTGGAATGACCTGATTAGCGATCCGGATGTGCTGGTGATTGATACGCGCAATGACTATGAGGTGGCGATCGGTTCATTCCAGGGCGCACAGAATCCCCAGACTCGTTCATTTCGCGACTTTCCCAACTATGCCCAACGCACCCTAGATCCCCAGCAGCATCCCAAAATTGCCATGTTTTGCACCGGGGGCATTCGCTGTGAAAAGGCTTCGTCCTACCTGCTCTCCCAAGGATTTGAGCAGGTCTATCACCTGCAGGGTGGTATTTTGAAGTACCTAGAAACGATCCCCGACGACCAGAGCCTCTGGCAGGGAGAATGTTTTGTGTTTGATCAGAGAGTAGCGGTGACCCACGGCTTGGCGATCGGCTCCTGTGGCATGTGTCCCGCCTGTGGGCATCCTGTCACCTTGGAGGATCAAGCGTCACCGCTCTATGAGCCAGGGGTTTGCTGTCCTCAGTGCAGCGATCGCTTAACAGAGGAACAGAAGGCCAGCTATCGAGCCCGGCATCAGCAGACCCTGACTGAATCGTGACCCATCATGGGTAATCTCACAGTCATGAAAACGCTAGAAGGAGAGCACCATGAGGGTGAACCGACTACGAGTACGGCAACTGCATCGATGGTTTGCACCGGTCATGGCCCTGCCCCTATTGCTAACACTGCTAACGGGCATGGGCTATCAAATTGCCATGAGCACCGGCAATACGAGTGGACTCCTATGGTTACTAGAAGTCCATCGCGGCAAGTTTGGAGCCGTGGATTTGACGCTGGTCTATCCCTTTTTAAATGGCTTAGGACTCTTAACGCTCCTAGTCAGCGGCGTGCTGATGTGGCTGCAAACGGGCAAGCGATCGCGCGCCTAGGCCTTGCCGGGATAGCTAGACTCAAGAGAAGGTGATCGCCAAGAGACGTCGTCCAGTGCTGGGGGCTTTGCTGCTTGCTCCTAGCACCGGTAGCGATGTCTGCTCCCAATAACCTCTAGGACGGATTCACTCGCATCAACGGCTGTCCATACTCAATGGATTCGCCATTTTCAACAAGAATTTCCACAATCTCGCCTGCCACTTCCGCTTCGATGTCATTCATCAGCTTCATGGCTTCCACAATGCACACCGTCTGCCCCGCCGAAACGCGATCGCCCACATTCACAAAGGCTGGCTCACCCGGCGCTGGCGATCGATAAAACGTGCCCACCATCGGCGCTGTAATATCCACCCACTTGGGATCCACCACAGCGGGGGGAGGTGTTGGGGCGGGAGCTGGTCGGTTGGATCCATCAGCCATGAAGGCAGTTGCCTGGAGATGGGTAGCCGGCATCGCCATCTCCGCAACGGTGGCACCGGCTCCACCGGCCAGATGCCCGCCCTTGCGGATGTTGAGCTCAAATTCGTCGCTTTTTAAAGTTAACTCTGCAACATCAGTTTGATGGACAACTTTTAGGAGTTCACAGAGATCATTGAAGCTAAA
This sequence comes from Candidatus Obscuribacterales bacterium, assembly GCA_036703605.1. NCBI lineage: Bacteria > Bacillati > Candidatus Melainabacteria > Candidatus Obscuribacterales > Candidatus Obscuribacterales bacterium. The sequence goes on from DATNRH010000082.1 coordinate 2,604, forward strand.
TTCCACTAGACAAGTACTCAATTTGATACGTCTGGATGCAGATGAGAGTCTTGGGGTGTAGAGCCATGGGCGATCGCCTAGGTTTCTCGCCCAAGATAGCTATCGTTACGGGTATCAATTTTGATGCGTTCTCCAATCGAAATGAAGAGAGGAACCATCACCTGTGCGCCGGTTTCAACGATCGCAGGCTTGGTGCCTCCGGTGGCGGTGTCGCCCTTCACACCCGGATCGGTTTCTGTGACCTCCAGCACAATCGAGTTGGGAAGCTCGACTTCAATGATTTGCTCATTCCAGCGAACCACGCTGACTTCCATCCCTTCTTTCAGGTACTTAACGCGATCGCCAATTTGGTCAGCATTCAGCCGGCTTTCTTCATAGGTTTCCATATCCATGAAGACAAACTGCTCACCCTCTTTGTAGGTATGTTGCATCACGCTTTTTTCAATGGTGGCCTGAGGCACGGTTTCCCCAGCTCGGAAGGTTTTTTCAATGACGCTACCGGTTTGTGCATTCTTCAGCTTAGTCCGCACAAAGGCTGATCCTTTGCCGGGCTTGACATGGAGAAATTCAACTACCTTCCACACCGATCCATCTAATTCAATGCTGACACCTGGACGAAAGTCATTGCTGGAAATCATGGGTACTGCTTCAAGGAGAACAATCGGCAATCTATTTTACCGCTCTGAGGCAGTCTCATTCACGGATTTGTGAGCAGGATGACGGATTTTCACTCCGATCTTGGTCTTAGAAACTCACAAGTCTTGACCTACGAGGGGGCTCAGCCTATGGCAAGATTAGACATAGGACGGATACCTGTGAGACTCTGCAAACTACGTCGTACCAGGATCCTCTGAATGAGACGCATCGCTTTTGGGCCGTGCGTCAGGATGAGCAATACTTGGGTATAGATTCATGTTGAATCCATTTACATCACTGGTTCGAGTCCAGGTTTGGCATTGTATAAACCATGGGCTGCTGCGCCGGACGCTCAGTGCGATCGCCCTTACTGCGGTGATCCTCTGCACAACCTTAGGGCTACCAAGTGCAGCCCAGGCCCTACCGCCCGGTAATGCCATCACCGATGGTCGCGCTCTGTTGCGCTATGCCTTGCCCATTGACAATGAGCCGGTGCGCACCCTGCAATCTAGCATCGAGGATATTTCAGAAGCACTCCGGGGCCGCCGCCGCCTCAGTTCAGTGAATACGAACTTAATTCGGGCAGAGCGAATTTTGGATCGGGCCGATGAAAAGCTCCTGCCCAGTGTGCGCAGCGATAAACAAGCCGAAGCCCAAACCTTAGTAGCTGACATCAAAGATGATATTGGTCGCTTGCGGGAGGCGATCGAGGCCAAAGATAAATCAGCCATCTGGGATGGACGCACCGCCATTCTCGACAAAGTTGGTCTGCTGGAAGAGGATATGGTGCAGGCTTTTCCCTTTGAGGTGCCCGCCGAGTATAGTCACCTAGCGCAGCTCAAGGGTCGGGCTACGTTAGAGGTCACCACCACTCAAGGCAGTCTCACCATGGTGGCAGATGGCTACAACGCGCCGGTGACGGCGGGTAACTTTGTTGATTTGGTGCAGCGTGGCTTCTACGACGGCTTGCCCTTCACCCGTGCCGAAGATTTCTACGTGGTGCAGGTGGGTGATCCACCAGGCCCCGAGGAAGGTTTCATCGATCCCGATACCGGTGCCTACCGCGCCATTCCTCTAGAAGTGATGGTGGAAGGAGATTCTGAGCCAGTTTACGGTGTCACCCTGGAAGATGCTGGACGCTTTTTAGATCAGCCGGTGTTGCCTTTCTCGTCCTACGGCACCGTGGCCATGGCCCGTCCGGGTGACGAACCCAACGGCGCATCATCTCAGTTCTTCTTCTTCCTGTTTGAGCCAGAATTGACACCCGCAGGGCTCAATCTGCTCGATGGACGCTACGCCGTCTTTGGCTATGTGGTGGATAACAAAGAAGTGCTAGGCAAGTTGAAACCCGGTGACTCCATTGAGTCCATTCGTGTGGTGGATGGATTAGACAACTTCATCCCACCCCAAGCCTAGCTAGCTCAAGCATCTCGGTTAAACCACCTGCCCCCATCCCACCTTCAAACGGTTGGCTGGATATGGGGGCGATCGCTCATCAGTTCGTACTAATCCTGACGTAGGGTTCTGTTAGGCGTAGCCGTCACGCACCAACTTGCAAGATTTGGCGGCATGACGCCATGGCTAACGGCCCCCTTTGTCATGGGGGCACATCCCAAGCAAGCCCCACCATGACAGATCAAAACATCCGACGAGAGTATCAGGATTTGACCGCCTGCTTGCCAAGTGTGACAACAAAGGCGAGGGAGATCGCTACCCTCCTGCCTCTAGTCTGGGCGAATCGACTCTAGCTTCAGGGTTTCGGGCACCCGCACGAAGTGGGGCGTATGCACATAGGGCTGGTGCAATAGAATCAGCTGCGCCAAGGTTTGTTTCAACTGCGGACGCGGCACGATCGCATCGACGAAGCCGTGGGTGAGCAAATATTCCGCCGTTTGGAAGTCCTCCGGCAGCTTCTCCCGCAGGGTTTGTTCTACGACTCGCCGTCCAGCAAAGCCAATCAGCGCCTTGGGTTCCGCCAAAATAATGTCCCCCAGCATGGCAAAGCTGGCCGTGACGCCGCCGGTGGTGGGATGGGTGAGCACGGGCACATAAAGCAGCCCCGCCTCGCGGTGAAATTCTAGGGCACCGGAAATTTTTGCCATCTGCATGAGGCTGAGCATTCCCTCCTGCATACGCGCCCCGCCGGAGGTGCAGATAATCACTACGGGCAGGCGTTCGCGGGTGCCGCGTTCAATCAATCGGGTGAGTTTTTCGCCCACAACCGACCCCATACTGCCGCCCATGAAGCGAAAGTCCATGACGCCAAGGGCAATGGGCAGGCTATCGAGCTGACCAATACCGGTTTGTACTGCATCGAGCAGACCTGTTTTTTCCTGGGTTTCTCGAACGCGGTCGCGATAGGCCTTGCGATCGCGGAATTCTAGGGGATCACCGGGGCGTAGGTCTTCATCGAGGGGTGTCCAGGTGCCGGGATCAATGAGCTGCTGAATGCGATCGTCGCTGAAAATGCGAATGTGGTGCCCGCAGTCTGGACAGACCATGCAATTGGCTCGTAAATCTTTGGTGTAGGTGAGAACACCGCAGGCTTCACACTTATTCCATAGCCCATCGGCAATTTCGCGTTCTTGGCGATCCTTACTAATAGGTTCTGATTTCCGCCGATTTGCAAACCAATCGAATAAAGACATGGAAATTCCACTTATGACTCAGTAAAGGGTTTAATCCAACAGGATTAGATAGAAACTTGAAAACGGTTGATTTTATAACAATGACATGTTCTGGCGGACAGCCGGTTAGGAGAACTCCCACCCATCTACCCCCTCCTCCTCTTCCACAGGGCTGAGGAGCAGGAGAGCCGTCCATTGATCTTGGGCGCGCACCTGCAAGACAGCCGGGGTGCTGCAGCCAAAGTGGGGAGCAATGCCCTGGTTTAAGACCCGGGATGGAATTTGGTGGGCGGTCAGGATTTGATGCATTAGGTCGGCTTCCCAGCGAGTCCCGGTGGTTTTTAGGGTGATCCAGGTCACAGCGAGTTAGGGATAATCTTATCAAAGCACGCAGAGGAACCTGCATGATGGCTTCATCATTATCAATGATGGATGAAGATTACATCAAGCCGTGGGTATTTAAAGTCATCTAAGTAGCATGGTTCCTCAGACGGCAGGCAGGTCTAAAAGGTGTCGAGCCCTGGCAGAATGAGGGACGGGAAGAACAGGTGAACATAGCCTTGAATCAGGCTTTGACCCACAAACAGCGCTAGCACGGCCCCGATCGCCAAAAAGGGGCCGAAGGGCATCGGCTGGTCTCGGTTCAATAATCCCAGGGCGATCGCTCCCCCACCGGCAAAGGCTCCAATGGCGCAGGCGAGAAAACTAGCGAGCAGCAGCAGCTTCCAGCCCAGAAAAGCTCCCATCATGGCGGCCAGCTTGGCATCGCCACCGCCCATGGCGGCCCGCCCGAAGGCTGCTGATCCAAGAATCGTGATTGTATCAAAGAGCCAAATGCCCAACACCGCCGCGCCAATACCGCCCATCAGGTACAGGGCCACGCCGCTCCAGCTTTGGGTAGCCATCCAGCCCAGGCTAGCTTGGAACACAAGACCCACCACCAGACCAGACTGGGTGAGCGGATTGGGCAGGGTCATGGTGTCCCAGTCGATTAACGATAGGGAGATTAGCCAACTGATGAAGGCCCAGTAGCCTAGGGTTTGCCAGGAAACGCCATACACGATGAAGGTGAGGAGAAATAGCAGACCGGTTCCGGCTTCCACAAGGGGATAGCGAAGGGCGATCGCACTCTTGCAGTAGCGGCATTTGCCTCGTAGCCAGAGCCAGCCGAGCACCGGCACATTATCGTAGGCTTTGAGGCGGTTCAGGCAGTGGGGACAGCGAGACGGGGGAAACAGTAGGGATAGCCCGGCTGGGATACGGTAAATCACCACGTTCAAAAAGCTGCCAATGCAGCAGCCCAGGGCTAGAGCTAAACCATATCCCACCACCATTGCCATCCATTCCATCAGCAGCATGGGCCCACCCTTTCCTACGCTAGATTCCTAAACGTTCTACTCGTAACATCCACGCTCATTCTGAACATCCATCTAAGTGGGAAGACGTAACGATTGGCAAGCCTTTCAACATTGCTCCATGCTCTAATCCTGATGAGAAGAGGGTTGCGCGACGTTGAAACCCGGCAAGTTTCTAGAGTCCACCGACTTAGACACCGACTTAGACACCGACTTAGACAGACGCCTGCTGACGTTGATAGAGCGACCAGTAGAGCCCCTTTTGCTGGATTAGAGAATCGTGGGTGCCCCGTTCTACCACCACACCTTTCTCCATCGCCAGAATCAAGTCCGCCCGTTTGAGCGGCGCAAAGCGGTGGGCGATCAGGAAGACCGTACGATTTTCTGACACCCGCTTCAGATTTTCCAGCACCTGCTGTTCAGTTTCGGCATCCAGATTGCTGGTGGCTTCATCCAAAATCAAAATCGGTGCCTTGGAGATGAACAGCCGCGCTAGGGTAATGCGCTGCCGCTGTCCGCCAGAGAGCGAGGTTCCCCGTTCCCCCACGTTGGTTTCATAGCCGTAGGGAAGCTCAGAAATAAAGTCATGGGCCACGGCCATGCGGGCCGCTTCCACCACCTCCTCAGCGGATACATCGGGGTTGCCCAGCATGATGTTTTCCACCACGGTACCGTTGAACAAGAAGTCTTCTTGGAGCACCACGGCAATTTGCGATCGCAGAGAGGCTAGATCAGCACTTTTGACATCAAAGCCATCAATGGAAATCCGCCCGCCTTCCGGGAGATAAAGCCGCTGAATCAGTTTGGACAGGGTGCTCTTACCCGAACCACTGCGCCCAACCAAGCCCACAAACATGCCCGGTTCCACGTTGAAGGAAACCCCGCGCAAAATTGGTTCTTGATCACTTTGGTAGCGAAAAAACACTTGCTCGAAAGCCACTTCACCTTTTAAGGGTGGCAGCATCAGCCCCGTACCAGGCTCCGCCTCGGGAGGCACGTTAAGAATATCGCCGATGCGATCCACTGCCAGCAAAACCTGCTGCAGGTTTTGCCAAAGCTGGACGAGGCGTAGCAGGGGAGCGGTGACCCGTCCCGATAGCATTTGGAAGGCCACCAGTTGCCCAATGGTGAACTGCTGATCAATCACCAGCTTGGCCCCAAACCAGAGGATCAGCAGGGAGGATAGGCTGGTGAAGAAGTCGCCAATGTGGTTGCTGATATTGGCGGTGGTGGTGGCTTTGAAGCCAGTGCGGATGAAGCGAGCGTAGAGCCCTTCCCAGCGATCGCGAGAGGTTTTCTCGGCGGCATGGGCTTTGATGGAATGGATCCCGGTGACCGTTTCCACCAAGAACGACTGGCTGTCGGCACTGCGGTTGAAGGTTTCGTTGAGCCAGTTGCGCAGAATGGGGGTAGCAACCAGGGTGAGGATGGCAAACAGGGGAATCACCGCAAGGGCCACGCCGGTGAGGATGACGCTGTAGTAAAACATCACCACCAGGTAGACCACGGAGAAAATACTGTCGAGGATGACGGTGAGCGCCGTGCTGGTGAGAAACTGCCGGATTTCCTCCAGCTCCTGCACCCGCGCCACGGTATCCCCCACCCGGCGGGCTTCAAAGTAGGCCAGGGGGAGGCGTAGCAAATGACGGAAAAGCTGGGCCGACAGGCTCAAGTCCAGTCGGTTGGTGGTGTGGGTGAAGATGAACATGCGCAGCCCCCCCAGCAGGGACTCGAAGACCCCAATACTTAGGAGAGCGATCGCCATCACATCCAGGGTTGGGATGCTTTCCTGCACCATCACCTTGTCAATGATCACCTGGGTGATGATGGGTGTGCCTAGCCCCAGCAGTTGCAGCGTAAAGGAGGCCAGCAGGACTTCGCCCAACAGCTTGCGATAGCGCATCACCGCTGGCAAAAACCAGGTGAGGTTAAAGCGCTCCTGCTTTTGGATCAGCTCCACCTGCCAGAGAATGCCGTCCCAGGCCTCCTCCACCATGGCTCGGGGCAGGCTTTCACAGCTTTGGTTGGGCGATAGGGGATGGCCGATGACCAAGCGATCGCCCCGTACCTCATACACCATCACCCACTCGGTGTCATTCCAGAGCATCAGGGCCGGCAGGGTGAGGGTATGTAAATCTGACCACTGGGCTAGCAAGACTCGCCGCAGATGCAGCCCCAGCTTCTCCGCCGCCGTCACCACATCCTTAGGGCGTTGACCACGGAGCTGGCGCTGCACCCACTCTAGGCGAGTGGGCACCTGTAGATACTGGGCTGCCATCGTCAAACTGGCCGCAGCGGTATTCAGAGCCTGCACGAAGGGATAGCCCGCCACCGGTTGGGGCTTGCCGGATACATTGGGCTGATATTGCGATCGCAGCGATCGCCAAAATTGCTGCAGTTCTGTCGCTCGGTCTACCGTGCCTGTTGGCATGGTGCCATTGGGGGACGAGGCTTGGGTGAGATCTTTCCAGAGCCGACTGTCCCAGGTGAGCACCGAAACGGTTTTACTGGCCGCCCGCGCCTTCCACTGATCCGACAGTTCCGGTAGCTCGCCAAACCAGTCCCCCGCTTTCAGCAGCACCGACTTGCCGTCATTGGGAACCAAGCGCACATTGCCCGAGACTACTAAGTATTGCTTTCCTAAGCTCTCCGTTGCCCAAATGACTTCCCCAAGGCTAAAGGTCTGCACCTCTGCCTGCTGCTTGATTGAAATTTGCTCATCCGGACTCAGCCAACAGAGAGGTGGCTTAGCCCAGTCAAGATTCAACACATCGTTCGTCGTCATGCGAGGGTCTCGGAGGGGAACTAGGGCAAGAAAGGGCAGATAAAGCGCGATCGTTAGCAGGCAGAGGCATCACCATGGAGCGTTGCTGTTGGACGGACATCATCTCACCGGTCTAAGTCTCGCTGGCGTCATCGAGCTGGAGCTTGATGGGAAGCACCTGCATTTTTTCCACCAGCCACTGTTCAAATAGCTCATCTTGTAGGCTAGTTCTTAGCTGGGGATCACTTAGGGTTGCATACAAAAATTCTTCGATGCGGAAGAGGCCCCAGCGCTCCTCTAGCCCTATTGGCCCAACAATATCACCCACTTTGGCGGTATCGATCGCTGCCCGGAGGAGATCGGGCATTGTACCTCGACTGACCGGGCCCACCATGCCATTAACAATCTTGTCGTCGGTGAGAGAATACTCCCGCGCCAAGTGCTCAAAGGTTGCCGTTTCCTCCAAGATCTGGGTCTTCAGCTCATCCGCGACATCTTTATCGTCAACAATAATGCGGGACAAGACCACCCGATCTAGGAAAATCTTGCGCTCAATAAAATATTCCTGCAGCTTCGGTTCGGTGACCAGCTCTCGCAACTTACGCATCCGGAAGCTCTGGGATACCTGAGTGTGGAAGGCTTCATAATTAAGACCATTGCTTGTGAGCCAGTCTTGAAACGCTTGGGAGTCACTCAACTGGCGCTCCAAGCGAAAGTCAATAATGGCCTGCTCAATGGTGGCGACACTGATCGCAAGATCCTCGGCCCGCTCTTTCAGCTGACGTTCTAGAACAAACTGGCGGAGGATTTCACCGATAAATCCGTCAAACTTGCGTCCAGCTTGGAGATAGCGAACAGCTTGGGTGATGGTAATGGGCTCATCGTCGATCGTTAGAAACGGTTCAAATGCCATAAATCCTAGAAGTATAACGATCAGCACCCCCTATTATGCCCAAATCCTCTCCATTTCAGTCAGATGGATTACAGCACATTAAGGAAGGCGATCGCCCCTCCCCATCCTCAATCAACCAGGAAAACCGGCCAATACGAAGTCGTTATGACTATGATATAGAAATTGAAACCAGTAGCCCAGAGGAGGTGTGTGGGTGGATCATGTGATGCAGGGATTTCTGGCCAGTTTACTGGCGGGGTTGGGGACGGCGTTGGGAGCTTTACCCGTGCTGTTTGCCGTGAATTTGACCCAGCGACTGCAGGCGGTACTTTTAGGCATCGGTGGCGGCATTATGCTGGCAGCAACCTCCTTTTCGCTGCTGGTGCCGGGTAAGGATGCAGCGATCGCCCTTGGATTTCCCCCAACCCAGGCAGCGTTGATCATGGTAGTGGGCATGTTGCTGGGAGGGAGTCTCCTCTGGTTTGCCCACAATCACTTTCCCCATGAGCATTTTTTCAAAGGACGGGAAGGGCCTCAAAAGCAGCATCTCAAGCAGATTTGGCTCTTTGTGATTGCCATCGCCCTGCATAATTTACCGGAGGGTTTGGCTGTAGGCGTTGCCTTTGGTGCCGAGGAAAACACCACGGCGATGGCGTTGGCCCTGGGCATTGGGCTGCAAAATATTCCTGAAGGTCTGGTCGTTGCCCTGGCCTTGCGGGAGTTGGGCTATGCCCGGACCTACGCCATCGGCGTGTCTACAATGACAGGCCTATTGGAGCCCATCGGCGGGCTTTTCGGTGCAGCAGTGGTGTCGGTGTCCCAGCCCTTACTGCCATGGGGGATGGCCTTTGCAGCAGGAGCCATGCTGTTTGTGATTGTGGATGAAATTATCCCCGAGGTCAGCAACAAAGGCTGGGATCAAGAGGGAACAGTGGGAGCCATGATTGGCTTTGTGGTCATGATGTTTTTGGATGTGGCGTTGGGTTAAGGGGGGCGATCGCGTCGGCCAATAGCCAGTTGCCCGCAGGGTTGATCCGTCCTTGAATCTGCAGGCGATCGCCGCTTTGGTAGGTTTGCATCTGTTGATCCACATAGGGATCCAGGGTGACAAGGTTGAGGCTAGTCATGCCCTCGACACCATCATCCCCCAGGAAGCGATAGGTCTGATCCCCCAAGCGCTGGAAGGTGCCGGTGTAGCTGGGACTGGTGGGAGGGACGCTGGCAGATGGAACCCCGTGGGGAGGCAGGCGATCGCCCCGATCCAACACCGCTCGCTGCTGATCTAGCCAGTCAGGATCACTAGGGCAACAGTGGATCAAAGGCACCACCGCCGCCGGCGCAAGCGGATCGGTGAGCAGAGCTTCCTGCAGCGATCGCACCGCCAAATCCCGAGGCTGAATGCCCTGTTCCACACAGAGCGCTGCGGCCATGCCCGCCGCCTGCCCCAAGGCCAAAACCACCGGCTGCAAGCGCGTTGCACCGTTAGCCATGTGGGACACCGAACTATTTTTGTCGCAGACTAGAAGCCCGTCCGTTTCGGCAGGGATCAGGCAGCCATAGGGCAAGGCAAAGGGCGTCCCCGTCCAGCGTCCGCCCCAGCGCATGGCTTTAGGCGCGAGGGGCAAGGTCATCCCGGGGTAGTGGTGATCATTGACGTAGTTACCCAGAGCGATCGCGGTGATATCACCAGCGGCATTCACCGGCAATAGAGCTGCTTCATGACCAGTCTGGGGCAAAATATCGCGTTCGGTCACCGTGACCAACCCTTGCAGGCGACGGCTTTCGCGGTAGTAGGGATGGAGGGCATAGGCTCCCCCACCGAGGACGCCGAGCTGTACAGGAAAGGAATCGCTGGCGAGACCATAGCGCCGACCGCCCACCTGCTGCACATAGCGGGCTAGATTTTGGCTATGCCATAGGGCCTCTTGACCATAGGCTTGGCGATCGCCCTCGGATCCGACCAATCGCTGCAGGTCGTGGCCATAGTCGTTGCCATCATTGGGCCAGTTGATCATGAACCGATGTCCCGGTAGCCGCCCATAGTTCAGCCAGTGGGACAGATCCATCCCCTGCCAAGCGGTTTTGAACGCGTTACCCGACGCTAGGGGACTGGGGGGAATCTCGGGAGCGATCGCCCCTTCACCCAAGTCCTGCATCACCACCACCCAAGTGGGAGATTGAACCGGATAACGCTGGGTGAGGGCGTTGGGCGCTAGGGGCGCACTCGGTTCCTGCCAGTCGGGCTGCCAGTCCCAGCCCCAACGGTGAGGCACGTCGCCGAGAGAGAGCAGATCCCCTAATTCTGTACCGTCAATGATGATCTGGGCCTGGATACATACCTGATCGAAGGTGACCGAGCACAGGCGATCGCCCCGTTTGTTGACCGATCGCGGTGGGCCGAGCTGCTTCCAGGTTAAGCAGGGCAGCGATCGCGCCCAGTCGGCAAAAATGCTGGCTCCCACCCGAGGCTCATAGGTGAAGAAGCTGACCCAACTATGGTCTAGACCTCCGGGCTGCCGCTGGCGTAGCTCCCGCAGAAACGCGCCCCATAAACCGGTTTGCCAAGGCAGCAGTTCATTACCGTCGGGAGCCGATACCCCAGCACTGGTCAACATTCCCCCTAGCCACGGGCCATCAGTGGCCATGATCGTTCGCGCTCCGCGCCTGGCCGCCTGGATGGCCGCCGCCGCGCCCCCTGTGCCGCCGCCCACCACCAGCACCTCCGTTTGCCACTGCTCCATGGACTAGCTCTCCACTCCTAGGCGCGATCGCCCTTGGGCCGAGGACAACTGGGTAAACGTATAAATACCCGCCAGCACAAACCAATTCATGATGTTGATGCGGGAATCGTAGAAGGTGATATCAAACAATGAAAACAGAGTGCAGCCACCAAAAGCCATCAAGTAGCCTAGCAAAATAGCATTGTGGGATTGGCTAAAGCCTTGATCAAGCAGCAGCCAGACGGCTTTGCAGCAGATGTAGCCGATGGTCAATGTCATGATCACCATGGCTAACACTCCCACTTCACTACCCATCAACAGCCAAAAGTTATGGGGATGGGTAACCATTGGCAACCCCATGTCATTACGTTCTGGATAGAGAAACTTAAAATTACCCAACCCCCAGCCCAGCCATGGTCGTTCTTGCATCAGCGACCAAGCAATTTTCCAAATACCAAGGCGAGGATCTTGGGTGAAGATAGTGAGCGAGAGCGATCGCCCCCCCAGCCCTATACCAAGAATGCTGACAATGATGGCTCCTAGACCCACCAATCCCACCCAAAACATTTTGTAGTTGACTTTGATGAGGATGCTAGCCGTAATAATTTGAGCAACAGCAACCAGAACACCATTGCGGGAGCCGGAGCAAAAAATGCCCACGAGGTTAGCGTAGGTGGCAACATAAAGCCAACGGTTGGCAATCCAGTAAGAGGGATGTGCCCCGGGAAGCGATCGCTGGGCATCTAGAGACCGTTTGACAATTAATCCTAGTCCTAGGGCAAGCACCAGAATCAGAAAACTAGCTAGCGTATTGGGATGATCAAAGACCGATAGAGCTCTTTCGCGGTGAGGCGTCTGACGAAGCCAATGCACAATAGGAATACGACGGATATGCCGGGGAATGATTCGCAGCTTGGCAATGTATTGCACCAACGCATAGACGTTAATAGGAAGGGTTACCAAGACAACATCTAGGGCCAACTTCTCCAGACGCTCTGTGCGATTAAGCACAAAGGGCAACAGAGCAAACAGCAGGAAAAACGGCAGAAAATTCCACAGGTGCAGCAAGGCTTCTCCGCGATCGTAAGCAAACCAAGCGCTCACCACCATCAGCCCACTGACGGACATGAGCCCACATGCAACCCATCGATCAATAGCCCATCGACGAAAGCGGTATGCCGTAGCACCCA
>DATNRH010000083.1 GCA_036703605.1 Candidatus Obscuribacterales bacterium
AATCCGGCATCTTGCGGTAGGCGTACCGAGCCTTCGACAGCAGAGATCGTGCCTCACGCTGGCCTCGGCTCAGGAAGTAGATTTGGCGGTCATGACCCGCCATAGCACACCACAAAGCAAACACCGAAATCAGCGTCGAGAAACCAATCTGGCGGGCCTTCAAGATAATCACCCTGCGGTTCTCCACAATGTCCCGCAAAGTCTCCCTCTGCGCTTCACGCAGCTCCAGGGGGCCGTGAGTGCCCTGATATTTGATCTGGACCGCATGCTCACAAAACGTCGTGAACGCCGCCAAAACGGCGTTCACATCATCCGGGGTCATCCCATGAGCCTGAAACTTGAGACCCTTGGGGAACATTTTCCGGTACAGAATTTCCTGGGCCAGCGCCTCGTCAGAAAGCTGGATTGCTGGTTGGCGGGACCTCTTGCGAGGCACAGGCCCAAGACCTACGGTGGGTTCACTCATTATCCATAACCTCACCGTCGATGACCTCAGAGTCATCGACCGGAGCGTACCCGCCACTCAAACCGGCATCCCGGGCACGCTCATTATAGAGTTCCCACAACTCCTCATCAGTCAACTGATCCAAGTCAAAATCGGCAGCATCCTCAATCTTCAGAAGCTTGTTATCAAACTTGTTGACTTCGTGAACACCCACAGCCTTCAAGAAATCCCGGGCAGCCTCAACCCGCAAACGATCCCCCTTCGAGGGGTCCATCGCCGTATCGTACAGCATCGTCACAATATTCGAAATGCGGCCAACATCACCCACATTCTGAATAGCCAGCCACTTGACCGCCATAATCAGATTCGGGTCCTTATCCCAGCGATGCAACGTCATCAACGAAACGTTGATGTACGCCGCAAACTCCTTCTTCGTAGCAGGCTGACGCATCGACTCAGGGAACGACAACCACACCGCATACCGCAACTGATTGTCATGCAACGTCCGCTGCGCCCGCTGCAACGATGTCTTGGACGGGCGACCATTAATCTTGGCGATCTCGCCGGAATTCTGCAAGGGGACTGGTTCCATTTGGTTTGAGGGCATAAAGCTTGTCTCAGTTCTAACACTAGTGTTGCGCCGCTGTGGGGCGGCGCAACGTTTGATACAGACACTCCGAGCGGAAGCGAGGAGTACAGGCAACCCGTATCCTGCCTCAGACATCCCGACGCCCCAAGCGGAGGGATGCATTAGCTAAGTTAGCTAACCACTAGCTACTAGCTACTAGCTACCAGTAACTAGCGTGCGGCTCCGTAGGGGTCGCCGCACCCAGTAACCAGTTACCAGTAACCTGTGTGGGCGACTCCGTAGGGGAGTCGTCGCCCACGCTAGTGTGGGCTTCGCCCTCTACTATATAGAGCTATAGTGTTTCACCCCAGGTCAGAGGCCATTTCCCCGAAATGGCATCACAAACCCCCAGGTAGTGAAACCCGACCAACCCAGTCGGGAATACCACGTTCACAAAAAGTTTACAAAAAATAAAACACCGTAGATAAAACTGGTCTCGTTACGGTACCAGACAACCACCCCCCACCCGTTCCGCAGTAACCACTACAATTACAGATAAACTGACCCCCTAGATAGCACAAAACCCCAGGTCAACGGGCCTAAGTCCCCATCCATTAGTAACCATATACAAACATGGGGGGCCGGGCACCCTGGTACCTGGGGGGGTATGCTGGGTGGGCTAGGGTTGATGC
>DATNRH010000084.1 GCA_036703605.1 Candidatus Obscuribacterales bacterium
GATAGAAGCGGTCAATGGTCTCAGGGATACAGACATGGATCACAGTTCGCACATCCGGCAGGTCTACCCCCAATCCAAAGGCTGAGGTTGCTACGACGATATCGATCAGCCCATCTTGCCATTTATCCAACAAATCCAAACGCTCACGCTGGCTCGACTGGCCGGTCATCTTAGCGCAGCGCTTATATCCAGCCTGCTGCAAGTAACGATGCCAATGGTCTACATCCTTGACCTTGCTACCGTAAATAATTAGTGGACGGGGTAGGTGAGCCACAGCTTCCACCAAATGCTCTTGGCGTTCAGTTTCGCTGGTACAGTAGGCAAACCAGTAGGAAGGTTCAGGGCGAAGTTGTGCTGAAGAGACAATTTCAAATGGCCCTGGCGCTCCAAACAGAGTTTCGAGCGTATCTAAGCAAGATTCCGTGACGGTGGCGGTGAGTAGCAGGGTAGGGAAACCCGGTAGTTTGTGGTCACGGCAGACTCGGAGGAGCGATCGCCGGAAACCAGCCAATTCCTGAAACTCTGGACGAAATTCATCTCCCCACTGCTCCACAATGTGAGCCTCGTCAATAACCAGATAGCGAAGAAACCCCTGCCGAGCGGCTTCATAAACACTGAAGGACAGAGACTCAATCAACCCCTCAGGACTGGTAAAGACGATGGGTTGGGTGCCCTGGCGGATGCGATCGCGAATTTCCTCCCGCCGTTCTTGCCCCTCAATAGAGGTATCGCTGTAGTAGGCGGTGGCAATATTTGTCTTCGTTTGGGTCTTAAACGCCCGCTCCTGATCGATGGCCAACGCCACAGTAGGCACCACTACAATCGTCGCCCCTACTGGCTTTGAGGCCAGCCACGCGGGCAGATGGGCACAAAGGCTCTTGCCTGATCCTGTGGGTAAATTGACCACTAGCGTAGACTCAGGAGGCGCAGTCAGAATTGTCCGGATTGCCTCTCGCTGGCCTACGCTTTGGTACGTCTCATAGCCCAGTGCTTTAAGAAAGGGATCGCCTGAGACAGGTTCATGACTCCGGCGGCTCTCTTCCTTAAACAAAGGGGTTTCAGGAGAAACCTGCTCAGTCTGGGGAAGCCATTTTGGGTGCCAAGGATCAGCGCTGACCACAAAAAAGTCAGGCCCCTCATTGAGCACCGCCATACCGCTGCGCTCCCAAACCTCTCGCTGGGTTGGAAACGGGCTCTTTCTTGGCACCTTCAGACTAGGAGAGGCTCCGCCCTGAATTTCCATCTCACGGCGGAGCAAGTGGCGCACTAGAGCGGCGATGTCCCCTTGTCCTAAGGTTTGGGGTGACTGTAATGCCTTTACTAACCGGCGTTGGCAGGCTTCTGCAAAAGCCTTTTCATCCAGAGGGGAGATAGCGCCACTGCTCAACCAGTTTGTTAGATCTTGAAAGCCTAGTTCCATCAGTCAGTTTCCTCCCCAATCCGGGAAGGCTGCTGACCTGCCACGATGTAAAAGCCGATGGAGTCTAGCGTAACGCGAGGATTGGCCATACCCTCCAGAAGAGCGTTTTTGAGTGCTGCTTCCATATTGGCCTCTTCAGCCAGGGATTGCCCAGAGCCCATCTCATT
>DATNRH010000085.1 GCA_036703605.1 Candidatus Obscuribacterales bacterium
TGGCCGCTGAAGCGGAAGTTATATCAAGGTGCATCCTAGACAACCCATCGTCGGCAGCCTTCAGCTCCTTCTTCTTGCGGTCATCGGCAGACAGGTCATTTTGAGTGTTGACCTGGTCCAGTACCTTTTTGCTCTGCTGCAACTTGCCCCATGCCTCAGCAGCGCCAGATGCGTAGAACAGGGTTTCAGCATCCTCTGCATTTGACGGGGGCACGATGCCGTACGCCGTCAGGCCAGCGTTAATGGCTGTCATCTTAGCTTGGCGCTGTGCATCTGCCTGCTGTCGCTGACGCTCCAACTGGGCAGTAGCCTCTGCATCATCTCGCTCAAAGGACTCATCTGCGTAGCCCATGATCCCCGTACCCTGAGCATCCTTGAACAGCTTATTCAGTTCAGGAGCTAGGTGGGGATACTGAGCCAGATACTTACGATGCTGTGCCAGCTTCTGGTAGTTGATGTAATCCACATCACCAGTCTGCTGTTGCATGATACTCAGGCGCTCAGCCTGTTCAGCAGCTTGGTTCAGGGCAATCATATCACCCTGAGGAATCCTAGATTGATCAATCTGAGAAGTAGCTCTCTGTACAGCAGGGTGTGCATCAAGAGCCCGTCCGATGGACTCCTGAGTATACTGTTGCACGACCTGTGCTTGCTCTGCCTCAGCAGCGGCCTTATCGGCCGCCGTCTTACGATCATCAAAGATATTCGCAGCTTGAAGACCCGCGTTAAGCAGGTCTGGAATACCACTAGCTACTGTACGTGCTGGCCTTGCCGGATTGCCCATTCCCTGAAAGGAGGGGCCACCGATATTCTTTTGGAAAGCCATATTTATTGTACCTCTCCGACTTTGTTATCCTTTAGATTATTAAGCACATCAATCTGATAGTCGATGGACTTCATCAGATCGGCCTTACCCTCAAACTCAGCAACGTTCTGGATGCGACGACGTGTCTCATCAAGACCGAGTGAGCCTTTGTTCAGACCATTGATGATAGCTTTAGCCAGCTCGCTAGAGCGTGTCTCTTCATCGTAATCCTCCATCAGACGAGCAGGGAGATAATTACGGAAGATGTACACGTACTCATGTTCAGGCAGACTAGCCTTGTACAACTGAGCAGTAGTTTCAAGCATGTCAGCCAACTCTTGGCGATCAATCTCGCCTTCACCGAATTGCATGGCTAGCTTCTTGGTACGCTCGAAGATATTACGAGCAAGAGTCTGTACTTCCTCCTGAGAGCCACCTTCCTTCTGCACGTACAGCCCCTGCCAACCACGCAGCAGATTGGTCACATCCCTTTCCTCAGCCGACTGTACACCAAGGGCCGCCTTAGCCAAGGCTTCCATCTTGGTAGCACGGACGGTAGGATCAGCATGCTGTGAGTAGAACTGACCATAGGCCAGACCAATCATACCTTTCTCGTAGTTGTTGAACACAGGGAAGAAGTCGATAGCACGATCAAAGATCGCTGCCATCTTGCTCTCGTCCTCGGGAAGCTCGACCTTACCGCCCACGAATAGAGCAAAGTCCACGATCTCCTTGAACTCCTTAACGGAACTCATGGACGGACCAAGCAGCAGTTCTGCTGGCAGATTCATAGTCATGAAGGAATCGATCAGCATAGCCGGTACGTTACCAGTCACGGCACCTGACAGCGGTGCATACTTCTCAGAGAATACGATACGACTTCTCTCGTCCTCTGCATCACCGAGTCGGATTGCCATATTAACCGTCTCACCGAGCAAGCCCTCTTGAATCCATTCATCGGCCCAATCTGGTACGTTCACATCGAACTTCTCAGTGGCATGACGATACAGCTCATTCAGACCAAAGGCACCCGTACCATACAAAGCAGTCTGAGTCAGGAAGATGCGTGACTTATCCCTATTGGAGTAAGCCTTGTTGGCAACCTTATTCAGACCAAGGATACGAGTATTCGGGGTGATGACCTGCATGGTCTTGGTAACGTGAGAAAGGAACTGGAAAGCAACACCAGTCAGACCTTCCTGCCACGCCATCTTACCAGCCGGGTTCATGTTCAGAGCCAGTTGGTTAGCACGACCATGGATTGAGTCGATGACAGCCTGATCCATCTTCTTACCGGGATTGGCATCCATCCACTCTTTGCGAGCAACCAGCCAAGCATTAGTACGGTTGACAAACTCACCAGCGTCAAAGCCTGCACGACGCGCCAGACGGATCATCGTCTTCATGGAGTTGTCAGCAGCACGAACCCCCTTCATGAGAGCGCCAAGCTGTGCGGTATTACGAGAGTCAACGGCCATATAGGCAACATACTCGTGAGAGTCGATAGCCTGCATGAAACCGCTCTGGTGGAAGTCATCCACGAACTTCTCGTACTCAGGCAGGGACATACCCAGCTCTTTAGCCATACGACCTTTGCTGCCCTCATACATCACACGGAGCATGCTGTTCTCATCAGCGAACTTACCCATCACGCCGATGGTTAGGCCAGTCCAGTCTTTCATAGCTTGACCAGTACCAAAGTACTGAGGCTTGAGGCCAACGTACATAGACATCTGCTGACTGTTCAAGAGAGCCTGACGGATGGGGTTCATCACGATCAGTCGCACAAAGTTGATTGTCTTCATGAGACGGAAGGGGTCAACCTTGGCGTTCTTGTACATATATTCAGATGCACCCTCAAGGGCAACTCGTGCCATGGGCAGATCGCCCACACGGGTCATAGACAGGTCAGACAGCGCATCACCAACAGCTACGTACAGGTCGGTAGAAGCCTTGGATGAAGCAGGTCGAGCAAAGCCCTGTAGCATACGGATGTGGTCACGCAGGGCAACCATATCGTTGTAGGCTTTCTCTCGTGCGATATCCATCTTCTCAGGACGATTGGGGGCAGGACCAGTAATAGTGATCTTCCCTTTCGTACCGAACTCACCCCCATAGGTCTTGTTCAGGTAGCGTTCCATAGAAGCAACTACAGGATCAAGAGCAGCATGGCGAGACGCATTACGGCGAGCAATCTCAAGAGCGTCCATGATGGGAGTCAGATCACGACGACCAAGATCAGCGTCTACGTGCCCAACCTCCTGTCCACGACGCCCAGTGAAGAGCATACCGTGGTCCTCAAAGAACTCCTCAGACATACCATCTGCGTAGGCTCCAAGCTCCTCATCATTACGAATCTCACGAGAGCCGTAGATTTGGAACTCCTCACCTTCTTCCCTTTCCAGACGAACACGAGCCCGATCAGCTTGGGCTTTGTTGGAAGCCATCTTGTAAGGGATAACTTTATCTGCGATAGTTCCATCATCAGTACGTACACGAACCTTACGTCCTACGATGTGGCTCACGTTGTACATACGAGGAATGTAGCCACCACGCTGATTCAGTACGAAGTGTGGAAGCTGGTTAACCTCAGCCCCAGAACGCATCACAAGGAAGCGAGTCTCTAGGCTGTCGATGTTAGCCCGGCCACCAGTACGGGGGCCAGTGAACTGACGCTCGACACGGTTGAGGATACCAATACGACCACCATCCTCGTACAGCTTACGAATCTCTTCTGGCTTGAAGCTACGGATACCAGAGCCGGGTTCGTAGGCTTGAGTCACCTGACGAGCAGCGTCATCCACATCATGCATCGGCTTACCGATAAATGAGTTGGTTCCGACCTTCAGCTCGTGCATACCCTGTGAGACTAGGTTCTGACGGAAACGATCATTGGTCAGGTAGTACAGGGTACGCTGGTGATCCACCACAGCGTTGTACGCATCAATCTTTTTCTGATCGCCATTGAAGAGAGTATTCAGCTCATCTTGACGATACCACTTACCCGTAGTACCATCAGCGAGAATCTCACGCTCACCCTTCTCCAGAACGTTCAGGACTTCTTCCTGATCCTTGGTCCGCAGAGCATTCATAGGACGTAGCTTCTGTACCATCTTCTTCTCAAGCACAGATGCCTGATCAAATGCGATAGAGCCTGCCTTGGACATCCAATCACGGAGCCAGCTATCCTTATCAAGAAACTTGGCAACCTGTCCTGACGCACCAATAACCAAGTCTTCCTTGGCATCGATATCATTCAGGTTCATACGGTGCTGGCCCTTGATATTGGCGATGTAATCGCCCTTGGGCTTCACGTTGATGTGGGGCTGCCCCTTGTACCAATTCTCCAGCTCATTCAGAGCTGCCTGCTCTTCTTGGCGCGAGATGGGCTCATAGTCCCCTGTGCGCTGATTCTTACGGAGAATCTGTACCTCTGCCGTGTCCTCTTCCACAACGCTCTTAGCGGCGTTCCACGCCTCTTCTGGCGTACCAAAGCCCCGCTTATCATTGCTGGATACAGCTACAGTATAATCAATCACATCGTCCTGCTGATTGACAATCCGCATCTTGTTCAGCGGATACACAATCTTGGAGTCTACCAGACT
>DATNRH010000086.1 GCA_036703605.1 Candidatus Obscuribacterales bacterium
GATGGTAAAGCAGAAAAGCCCAAGAAGCGTGGACCGAAGCCGATGTACACAAAGCCCGCCGAACCTGATCACGAGGGCTAAGCAATGGCCTTGCGCTATCCTCTGAAGTACAACCAGTACCGAGGCCATACCCTAACCACACCCCCAGCCTCTGAGCCTGTCACGGCTGCTGACGTTAAGAATCAGCTAGAGATTGATGTGGCCGACACTGCGAAAGACACGCAGATCGAGCTATACATTACAGCTGCGCGTGAGATGGTCGAGGAATATACAGGGCTCGCACTGATCACCCAGGTCTGGAAGTTGACCCTAGATCATTGGCCCAATGACCGAGAGGAATGGTGGGATGGTGTACGGCAAGGCGCACTCAACGAGCTAAGGGCATCAGGAAGGGCCGCGCAGATTATGCTGCCCCGTTATCCCCTGCAATCTGTTGACACCATCACTGCTGATGGTGACGCCGTTACGATTGCTGATGTGTTTATTACCGACACCCAGCAGCGTCCCGGCCGGTTGGTTATCAAGCATGGCGCAACTTGGCCCACCACCATTGATAACGCCAACGCTATCGTAATCGACTACACGGCAGGCTATGGGGCTAACGCTACTGATGTGCCAGCGGCTATCCGCTTGGGCATCATCCAGATGGCGGCGTATATGTTTGAGCATCGAGGTGACTGCGATACGGCAAGCGCCATGAAGATGAGCGGGGCACAATCGCTGATCAACAGTTATAAGGTGCTTGAGCTTTGACCAAGAATATAGATCGGATGAGGCCGCATAATGGCCGCTATCTTCTGGAAAGCGACAAGCTCATAAACCTTGCTGATGTGGTTGGCAGGTTTGAGAAATCGCTGACCCCTCTAAATGCCATCCAAGTTGCCGAGGGCTTCCCCGTTGTTAGCTTGAAATCTAACTATGGCTACACTGATCTACGGGACAAGACAACCGCCATTGGTAGCGGCACTGTTACGAATACCGTGGGTGATGGTCGATATCTTCTTTCTACCGGAACCACTCCCAATAGCGTAGTGATCTTTGACAGCGTGGAGCGCGGGCGTTATGTGTCTGGCTCAATCGGTCTGCCAGGCATAGGCATTGCCTTGGATCAGATTGGCTATCAAGGAACAGAGTCAGCGCGTTGGGGATACTTCAATGATGATGATGGCTTTGGCTTTGGCTTGGACGTTGATGGCATCTTTGTATTCCGTCGTTTTAACAGCGTAGAT
>DATNRH010000087.1 GCA_036703605.1 Candidatus Obscuribacterales bacterium
ACAGGGATCAAAAATTTCCCATCCCTGCATAGACACCCATCCCGGAGCTAAAGATTCCATCACGACCTTGCCCCGCAGGTTACTAGGTAATTTATAGATCAGCGTGCGATCAACCTTTAACAGATGACGCACTTCCTGCACCGCTGTTTGCAACACGTGATCGAGATTTAGGGATTGACGAATATGTTGAGCAATCTGGTTCAGAACCTGCTCCCGCTTTGCCTGCTGCTGAAATGCCTCCTCAGCTTGCTTTTGGGCGGTGATGTCAACATAGGTACCCATCATCCGCCAGGGGCGATCGTGACGATCCTTTTCTGCACTCCCGCGCATTAAAACCCAGCGAATGCTACCGTCTTTATGCAGCATTCGGTGTTCACAGACAAATTGATGGGTGGCATCATTGAGGTGAGTATTCAAAGCGATCGCCACCTTAGAGCGATCGCCGGGATGCACATGTTTTAACCATTCATCTAGCTGGTTGGCAATCTCCTCCTCGTCATAGCCCAGCATCGATTTGAGGATAGGATCAAGATAAATGTCATGGGTATCTAAGACCCAGTCCCACACCCCCACTTGACCAGCCTGCACCGCCAGTTGATAGCGATCTTGACTGCGCCGTAGCTCAGCTTCCAGCGCTTGGCGATCGGTGAGGTCTGTGAACACCAAAACACCACCGATGACGTCTCCCTCAGCAGTTTGAATCGGAGCTGCAGAGTCACTAACCATATATTCCTGGCCAGCTAGGCTTTGCAGCACAGTCGGCTGGGGGAGACGAAAGACCTGCCCATCGCTCATAGCTTGGATAAGGGGATTGATGATATCTTGGCGAGTTTGGGCATCCAGTAGCCGCATGATGGCATTGATAGGTTTCCCGATCGCTGCCTCGGTATCCCATCCGGTCAGGCGCTCAGCCACCGGATTCATAAAGGTAATGCGCTGGTGAGTATCGGTAGCAATCACCGCATCACCCAAGCTGTTGAGCGTGACTGCTAGCCGTTGCTCGGAGGCCTCTAGCCGTTGCTCCAATTGCGATCGCTGCAGGGTAATGTTGAGGCTCGTCTGCAGTTCCTTCAGCCGAAAGGGCTTCATTAAGTAGCCAAAGGGCTCTGTTTTCAGCACCCGCTCTAGGGTTACTTCATCAGAGTGAGCAGTGAGATAAATAATGGGTACTTCATAGTCATTGTTGATGATCGTGGCAGTTTGGATGCCATCCAAGTCTCCTTCTAAGCGAATGTCCATGATCACAATATCAGGCTGCAATGCCTGGGTGACCTGAATTGCCTCACGCCCAGAACTCACACAGCCCACAACGTTGTGAGAGAGAGACTCCAAGGACTCCTGTAAATTCCAGGCTGCAATCGGTTCATCTTCAACAATGAGGATCTTTGCCATAACGTTCGTCTAGTAAGGTGCAAGGTTGCCCTGAGGGCGATCGCAACACAACAAGCTAGCCTGCTAGGTTGTCCTCAGCCTTAAGGATGTCTTGAATCAGGGTATGAACGCCCTAAGACATGTCTCAATCAGACAGACATAGTCTTAGCCGCTTTGGTTGTTCAACGATGATTCTATTCAACAAGGCTCTATGGTTATACATGGTGATGACTAAGTCTCTTTACACGTCGGATGGGAATGATCCGCCAAGAGGGTAGCACCCTGTTAAGGGTTTCATAGGATTCCGCTGGATGGACAACCGTTTACCATCCTCCGTTCAACCTGGTGTTCCAAAGATATTTGGGCTTACAACATAATCATGGCGTAGGTTCCTCTCTCTTCCACAAGTTCGATGACGTTAGGGCTTCAGAAACTCTCACTCTTGAAATGATGACCGATACTGTTCGGGCACGGCATAGCAAAGCTTCTCATTCTCTATCCTTCAACCAGCTTAGGATGTGGGATCTGCAGATACTGTTTGGTCTGAGCCCGGCCTAGTCTGCCCTTCAAGCAACTCAAGATGAATAAAGAGGTTAATAATCTCTGATCTCACGTTTTTTTGAAGATTAAAACTAAGGGTATGCCCCTTCATTCAGCCTTGACAGCATGAAACCGTTAAGATTAGATGAATCAAGCACTTGGATAGATTTCTCTAGATGTAGTGGGGATTAGATAGGTTAGCACTAACCCAAGTCTAGCAATGAGATAGGATAGTCTAGTGGCTTGAATGATGATGAAATGATGATGAAATGATGATGATGGGATGACAAGGAAGGCACATTACACCAGAAGCGAAACCTCCTGCTATAGGGTGCTGTTAGACGTAGCTGCGCATCATCTCGACAGGCTGTCTCATCGAGCTTGATGTAGGATGGTGTGCTTTAGCGTGGCATGGTTCAGCATAAAGTGCACGCCATACCATAGTTTGCTTCTCGCGGAGTAGGCTATACACATCTTATAAATAAATAGGGCTTCCTACTCACCCTTGACTAACTAAGGAGGGTAGAGCTAGGCATAGAAAACTATGCTGATGCTCTAAGCTAACTCTATAGAGGTAATGAATCTATGTCATCAGTATGGAGATCTAGCAAGACTGGTGCTTTTGCCAGTCTAACTGGGGGCAGTGTCGCCAAGCTAGGGAAGCTAGGTTGATCTATGCCCATTTTAGCTCTTACCAAAAGAAATTCACGATAAAGATTCTTTACTTAACTTTTTGATGGGAAATAAACGGTAAACACAGTTTGAGGACTGCGATCGCACTCTAGGCGTCCCTTAAGCTGCTGGATCAAGATGGAGACGAGCTTGAGTCCCATGGATTGGGAGGATTGGGGATCAAAGTCGGAGGGCAAGGCATGGCCATCATGACCGATGGAGAGTGCATATTCATCCGGGCTGACAGCCTGTAGGGACATCGTGAGAGTGCCTGCTTGACCGGCCTTAAAGCCATGTTTCAAAGCATTGGAAATCAGTTCATTTAGAATCAACCCCAGAGAAATCGCCCGATCGACGTCAATGTGGATCTGGGGATCAATGACCTGCTCTAGGGTGACGGGATGTAGGGAGGTGGCATAGGTGCGATAGAGGTCGGCGGTGAGACAACGGACATATTGGGCAACATTGATGTTGCATAAATCATGGGACTGGTAAAGGTGTTCATGGATGAGAGCGATGCTGCTGACCCGATTTTGGCTTTGCCGCAGAGCATCCTGGGCAGTTGGATCGTGAGTGCGGTTGGCCTGAAGATTGAGTAGGCTAGAAATGATCTGTAAGTTATTTTTGACCCGGTGATGCACTTCCGACAGCAACACCTCTTTTTCTGCCAAGGATTCCCGCAAAGCTGCTTCAGCCCGCTGCCGTTCGCCCAGTTGCTCCTGGGCCTGCTGATAGAGCTGGGCCTGTTGGATGGCGATCGCCAGTTGATCCGTAACACGGTGAGCCAGTTCGAGTTCTGACGCTTGCCATCCGGCATGACTAGCCTCTTTCATCAGCGTCAGGGCTCCCCACGTCTCACCATTGACCCTGAGGGGTACGATCAGCCAAGCACCAGGAAACTGATCGGCAAGCGCTTGGTTAATGGGGTCTTCAATCGTACTGGTTTGATCAATACAGATGATGTCGCCGCGTTTGATGCGTTCGGCAAAGGGGTTATCGCGATCGGGGATGGTTGTGTTTAATGTATCCTGTAAGCTCTCGTGACATCGATGCTCGGCAACATGTTGCCAGTATTCTTGCTCAGGACAATACTGCACAATTAAGGCGCGGCTAATGCCCAAAAGATCCACAATCTCGCGAGTCGCGGTAGAAAAAATAGTTTGAATATCCAACGAATTACGGATAGTTTTCACCACACGGTTGAGAGATTGTTCTTGCTGGATGCAGGCTTGGATTTCTAGCTCTGCCTGTTTGCGATCGCGACTATCACGCACCACAGACAGCACGGTCAGCTTTCCCTCTAGCTCAAACAAATGGGAGTTGATCTCCGTAGGAATAGGTTCACCCGTCTGGCTAAGCAACACCATGTCAAATAGAGCTTGGTGATCCTGCTGCAAGCGTTGAGCAATCTCTGGTAACTGGTCATTCATTTCCGGCAGGCTAATATCCTTGGGCGATCGCTGCATGAGTTGCTCACGGCTGTAGCCCAGAAGCTGACAAGCCACAGTATTCACGTCGGAGAAGTTAGATAACTGCCCTTCAGCGCCCAATGGATGCACAAAAATTGCATCGTTGGCACTATCAAAGAGCTGGCGATAGCGTTTTTCACTCGTTTCTAGGGCCAGCTTCGCCGCTTGGCGCTCGGTAATGTCCTGCACCACCGACAACACTGAAATCACCTGTCCCTGTTCGTCGGTTAGCGAAGAGTTATACCATTCGCAATACACCACCGAGCCATTTTTATGATAGTTGCGGTTGCAATGGATAATCCGCTGTTCTCCTCGCAGCAGGCGTTCTTCCACCTGCTGGACGTCTGTGACATCATCGTCATGAATAAAATTCAAATCCTGTAATGACTTACCCATGACCTCCTCGGCTTTCCAACCTAGAATCACCTCGGCCTGGGTTGACCAGCGCCGGATCTTAGACTGAGCATCCCATTCAATGAAAGCAAGGGGCGAGTTTTCTAGATGCAGATTGAGAACTTGGTAGGCATGAAGCAGGTGAGCCAAAGAGGGGCGATCGCTCTCGTCCTCAACTCCTTGCACCCTAGGACTATCGCTTCGATCCAGCTCCGCAGCGATCGCTGCCAGTTCTGCCCGCCACCGAACTGCTGCGGTCCCAGAACCATGCTCGGCAATATCTTGCTCTAGGGCCAGGAGGCGATCGCGCAGGGCCGGTCGATGCACAGATTCATCGAGATAGCTAATAGATACCATAGGTCATAGCTAGCCGATCCTGAGGCACATGGGGCAGAAGCGGCTGTAGTTCAATCATAGGCTAGGGTTTCTAGCCCTGTCTATAATTAGAAGAAATACCCCATAGCGGCTGCAATTCCTGAGCGAATTCTGTAGGATAGTCTGCGGGTGTTTGTTGAACCATCCACAATTCCAATAACCTAGCTATAGCGATCGTATAGGGGAAGAACCGCACCGTGACTATTTGGATAAATGAGCAACTTGATCCCCTAGGTATTATCTATGCCTGTATTGCCTGCGATAGCGAGACCGAGGCCGAGGCTTGCCATATCTCGTTTCAAGAGAACCTGACTGCAGATCAAAAAGCTGATGGCTGGATGGCCCGTTTGCGCACCGTAGACTCCTGGGACGACGTCCCCGTCAATGCGCTCAAGCTGAGCTAGTCCTCTGTGGTTACAGCCCAAGGAATCATTGGATCTTGGGCAAGACGTTGGGAAACCGAAAAGGCCCCAGTCCGGTTAAGGTGACTTGGATCCGAGAAGTATTGGTATTGATCCAGCCAAATTTCACCCAAATCTCGAAAGATGAAGGTGCTGTTGCTCACCGATAGATTCAGAAGCTGCTGGCGAAACTCTTGCTCATAGCCAAGACGCACCGGATCAAGATACTCATCGGTCAGCGGCATATTAACGAAGACCAGAGGAATGCCATGCTCTTGAGCCGTGGATAGCACGGCTTGGGTTGCTTCGGCCTGCTGTCCTTCTAGGCGGAAGGCTTCGTAGTCGCGATCGTAGCTGCCGGAAACCCTAGCATATTGCTGATAGTAGGTAGCAGGGTTAAACTCCACAGCTAGGGGCAAAAATCCTCGAATGTCTGTGCGAGTTTGGCTGTCCATGGCTTCTAGATCGGTGGGAAGGGTGCCATCTACTGCCGCAGACTCTGCCGGGAGGGTCATCATCACGGGGGTTTCAGAGGCAGCGGGGCGGGGCAACCAAGCGGCAAACTGGCGCTGCAGCAAATATTTAACCTGATCGCGCTCTGCATGAACCGTGGAGCCATGGGCCAAGCGATCGCTCAGCCACCGATCCATCGTCTGATAGCTTTCCTGGAGCGAAAACCCTACGTTTTCCCTCGTGGTCTGGGCAGCAGGACGGGTAGTAATCCGGTTAGCATCCACCACTGGCAGAGCCAGGGTTCCCGCATTTAATTCCCGGTAGGCCTCCGAGGAGGCAATGCCTGTATAGGTGCGATCGAGGCGGCCGCTGTTAAACGCTCGTGCTCCGTCGGCCCACAGGATCAGCTTGGGTAAATGTTCAGTCACCAAGAGTCGCCGGACGACTAAATCAACCACCTGAGCCGTCGCCCCATTCACGCCAAAGTTAAACACGGTCACATCTTCATAGCCGAGGGTGGCCAATTCTTCCTGCAGAGCTGTAGGATCCACTCCGCGCAGGGCCCGAGAGCTACCGATAATCAACACATCTGGCGCACCATATTGCTCTAGATGCTGGTAATACAGGGCGAGTTTTTGATCGAGCTGAGGGTTGTTAAAAGAGGGGAGGGGAAGCTCTAGATCAGGATCGGCAAGTTCTACTTGGGGTAGGTCAATGGGGGGAAGGCTGGGAGATGCGGTCGGTGGGGTTGGGAGAGGGAGAACGGAGGGGGACGTCTCGGCGGCAGGATCGCCCTCAGGTTCTCCCACCGCATCTCCCACAACCACAGTCTCGTCGGGCTGAGTGAAGGCACCGGCATCAAAGGCATCGCCATCGACATCCGCCGCTGTCCAATCCTCGGGCAGGGCCAAGTCTGCTGGAGCTGTGGGCTCCGGCACAACCGCTTCCTCAACCGGGTCGGGCGATCGCAGAGGTGGCAGTGGCGAGGTTGAGAGTAGAGATGAATGATCTTCTAGATAAGCTAGGTCAGCCGCTGATGGTTCAGGGGCTGCATAGAGCCATTGCCCCAACAGCCAATCACACTGGAGCAGCAGCAATAGCCCCACGGTTCCCCAGATCAAGGCCACGTTGCGCGGGGACTGAGGCGACGCCATTTGCCGGTTGCTGGATTCAGGCACGCTGATCGATTCGACCTGATCACAAGGACTGAACAACTGCGAGCGAATCAGGCCGGTTTGAATCGCCGGCAGGAGCGATCGCCACCGTTGATCCCAACGGGTTTTCAGATCCTCCGGGGTAATATCCGGTCGGAAAATGCCATCATCGGGGCGTAGGAGCAAATCGCCCACCAGAGCATCGGTGGCGGCAAAGTCTGGGCTAGCTTCTGGTACGAACCGCTGACGGCGCACAAAGTCTATGCCATAGCTCCACTGGGGACGTTTTTGCCCTGCCCGCCGACCGTAGACCCGCACGCCAGCTAGGTTGGGGATGCGCAGAGATTTCAAAAATTTAGCGATCGCCCGTCCCACTTTCTGCTGATCAGGACAGATGGCTGCATCACACATGACATGGAGCAAATCACCCTTGGGCAGCAGCTTGAGGCGAATGCCAGCGGTAGCCAGGTGGCGATCGAGGTTGGGATTCAGCAGCCGACTCAGCAAGAAGGCGATCGCGTCCCAATCTCCCCGCCGTGCCAAAATCGTCGGTGGTTCTGCCAAGGCCTGATGCTGGCTAGCTGGCAAACTAAGCCACTCTACCCAGCCTGGATCGTTCTGCTCCGGCACTTGCCCATAGAGCACAGCTTGGTGAATACCTTGGGGGCCAAGGCGATCGATGGTTTGCGTAATCAGCGATCGCACCCGCTCCATGGGAGGCGCTGTATGTGTTTCCAGTTGCCGCTCCGCAGCGGGCAGCCAGCAACAGGTTAGATGCAGGGTGGATTGCTTCAAAAGAGTTGTGGCAATGCCCACCCGTGCCTCGGCCAAAGCCTGGTTCAACAGCCGCGTCAGAGCATCAACATCACCCCAGCGGGCCCATTCCTTTAAAATTTCCTTCGCCGGGGTTAGATCAACCCGCAGCACCCAATCCGGCCGCGGCTCACCCCGCACTTGGATGAACACCACCGCATCTCGAAACCCTTCCAGCTCCAAACCACGCAGTTGCTGGGTTACCGGCTCAGAAATCAGGGACGGATCAGGACTATAGCTAGCCTCACAGGTGATCCATAATCGCTGGCTGACAGCAGGCATCTGGGTGCCATCCACCACCGCTGCAGTCGGGTTTTCGTAGGGCAACGGCCGGCTGCGTACCTGTACGGAAACCCCCAGCTTACTTAGGGTTTCGCTGAGGTAGGCGGCGATCGCCTCCACCTTGCCCTGCCGCGCCAAACTCTGGTTGGATAGGATGATGGCGGCAGCGGGCTGGGGTTTCGGGATCGTAGGCTGCGCTCTTGACGGCTCCCCGTAGAGATCTTCTAAGTGGCGATCGAGCTGGTGCAGGGAGATGGGCACCTGCCAAAGTGGATGGGAATGCCCGGTGACTCGACCGTAGAGAAAAATTTGGTAAATGTCCGGCTCGGCAGACGGCAGCAGCTTGTTGATATCAGTCTTCTTTAAAGCTGGCAACAGCCGCAGCAGGGCCCGGGATTGGTCAGGACAGGGCGACCCTTCACACAGAATGTAAAGATGATTGCCTTGCAGGCGAAACTTGACGCGGATGCGCCGATCGCTCAACACCCGATAAATCCAACGGGCAATGTGAGACTTGGGGCTAGCTGGAGACGAATTGTCTGCACCATTCGACATGAGCGTTGATAGTCCTCTGCACCATGAGCCGTTCAAAGGTGAACCCGCTGGGCCAATTCTAGTCAATATTCGCGGTTACAACACTAGGAGATTGCCAATGATTTGACAACTAATTGGGCAGACATTCCCAAAAGGCTAGGCAGATGGAGTGCTTTAGATGAGGTTAGATTACGGTTGGGTCTCTGTCGAAGAGTCGGGGGCTGAAGTCGTTGAAGCGGCAGCACAGGCGGCAGGGTCGGCAGACTGAGATTCAACGGTCACGTTTCCATAGCCAGCGGTGCTCAAAAGCTGCGTCACCACGAGTTCAGCGCGGACATTGGCCTCGTCTAGCAAATTTTCCCGACAGGCAGCTTCCACAATTTTGGCCAGGGTTTCAGTTTGGGCAAGCTGTTGGAGCTCTGGAGCCACATCGGGGCCGAGACCCAAAAAGCCGCGATCGTAGTCATAAACGCTCGATCGGGCTACATCAATCTTGCTATCTAGAATTTGGGGGGGCGGTAGGGTGACGGTAATTTGGTCGCCATCAACCTGAATATTTTGGGGCGTCATGTCACTCAGATCCACGCCAGCCCGCACTTCTCCATAGGCCATGTAGAGCAGCGTCGTGGTGCCAACCGTGTAGCCAGCTAGGGTGCGATCGCGGCTGGCCGGCACCACCGATTCCATAGCAAAAACCGCCGTCGTTAATTCACTTGCGCCCCGCACCTGCTGCACCAGCACGGTGCGCACGTCCACCTGGGCGGGCGGTTGGGGAGCGGTTAACCGCGACATCAGGCTAGAGCCCGTGCGCCAAGTGCTAATCAGACCAAAGGACAAGGATCCAAACAGACCCGCCACCGACAGCAGAGCAATATATTGCAGCGCCGTCAGCACAGGGCGCGATCGCCTCGGTTCTGGTGCTCGTTCTAGGGAGCGATCGCTAGCTGGCGCTGTTGTGCCTTGTTTATCCTGGCTCTGCATCTCTTGATTTTGAGCCTGGTTGTCCTGAACCTCTTGCAGGTTACGCATCCTCAATAGCCCCCGGTGTTAGATTGATTCATCCTACTCTTTGTTCCTGACAGCTTCATGCTAACCCGAGTTCCAAGCGATCGCCCCCAGATATCTCTAGGACAAGAAGATGTACATCAGCCCAGAATCAGCAACATCCCAGGAACTGGCTGGCTGAGCGAAGTTGAATCTAGAACCCAACCATTGTTCCCCTAACCATCCCTAAGCAATGCTGCCCCGCTTACGGGCCTCCTTGTAGGATGTGCCGATATTTTGCAAACCTGCCCGGATCATCTGCTGTTCTAGCAACGCAAAGAATCGAGAGCGATCGCCCCCTCGCACCACCGCTTGGTTATGAGCTTCCGCCAACGCCACCGGATAGCCGTAGCCCTTTTGCACCTGGGTGAGCGTCAAACTAAGGGCAATGTCTCGCAAGGTGTCATCCAACGCCACCCACTCTGGCATCTCAATGCGGGCAATCTCAGACCCCACATGGGCATAGCAAAAGTAAATCGTATGCTCGCCATAGAGAGACAGAATATGGGCCGAACTGCGCCAAAAGGGGCCGCGCTGCCCCGGCTGCAACCGTAATCCCCAAAGCACCGTATCCCGCAGGGGCGTTAATACCTGGCAGGGGGCATTCTCTGACTGACCGGCACAATGGGTTTGGCAATCGGGCGTGGCATGGGGGCAGGTATGCAGCCGCAAAAAGTTCATGGCTTCACTGCTGCGGGAGGCGCTTAGGTAACCCACCAAGGGAATACGGGCGGCGCGCAGACCTTCCCATGCGGCAAGAATAGGGGGCAGGAGGCGATCGCGGGCCTCATGGGGCAGGGGATCTAAAAACCAGTAAATCAACGAACCATCCACCATGGCTAGGCTAGGAGCTGCCTCTGGTTGGGGAGATTGGGAAGCGATCGCCAAATCTGCCAAGGCTGCCGCTTCCGACACCGTGCGCTGGTAGCCCATCCATTCCTCAGTGCGAATGCCCCACTGCCGCGATACATAGAGATCCTCGGCGCGATAAAATACCTCGGGCAAACTATCCAGAAGCGGATAGCGTGACTGTCCGTAATGCAACGCCACCCGTCCCACGTTCACTAAATAACAGTAGGCAATTTCATGGTGGCTGGGGGCGATTTGAGACCCGTCCGTGGCCAAAACGCTGTGGGCATTGGGGGCGGCCGTCAGAGGTAGAGCCGTATCTAGGGGCTCAATGGGACAAGCGGCGGTGAACCCTAAGCGATCGCCCCAGGTGTCATGATGTGCCACCAGCTCAGTCTGCCGCTCTGCCGCCTGGGCCACCAGCACCGTCGCCCGGTCGAGACGCTGTCGCACCGTAGCGGCTTCCTGATTTAAATGCTGCCCTATGCCTTGCATTTGCTGGGCCAACTTGGTCAGATCTAACACGGCGATCGCTCCCAAGCTACATTCAATTCATCTAGCAACTTAATGTCCACCATCGTTCCCAGGCTAAGCAGGATCGAAGCTCTTTCTAAGATTTGGGTCGTAGAGACCAAGACATGCTGCTATCCTACACCAAAATCCAGATTCAGTACATACGTTCTATCTAGCTGTCTATTGTTAGTCCACCTGTCACGGGCAGTCCGCTGATTTCAATCTTCTCAGGAAACTTCTCAGGAAACATTTATGTTTTGCTTAGATAGGCATCATGTCCTAGGGGCAACGTCCTTCTAAATTAGGAACAGCAAGAGATACGCCTTACCCTTGTTTCCTCACCGGATTACACCTATGACGCGTCGCCTGTCTCCAGTTCGTTTGTCCTCAACCCTTGTATTGATGATAGGATTTTCCACTCTCGGTTTACTCCTCAGCACCGGCACGGCGATCGCTCAAGATACCACCCCCGGCTCTCCCATCCAGACCACGATTCAATCTACCCTAGAGTGGATTGCCGGTCTAGGAGCGATCGGGCCCATCGCGTTGATTGCTGTGTATTTGGTTGCGACAGTAGCCTTCGTCTCCGGTGGCTTGCTGACCCTGGGGGCAGGGGCCCTGTTTGGCGTTGGGGCTGGATCGATCTATGCCTTCATCGGCGCTAGTTTAGGCGCAACAGCCGCCTTCCTCGTTGGGCGTTACCTAGCCCGTGATTGGGTCTCGAAAAAGCTAGAAGCCTATCCTAAATTCCAGGCCATTGACCAGGCCGTGGGTCGCGAGGGGCTGAAAATAGTCTTGCTCACCCGCCTCTCCCCCGTCTTTCCCTTTGTGCTGCTGAACTACGCCTTTGGCATCACGGGGGTCTCCCTGCGCGACTACGTGATCGGCTTTGTGGGCATGATTCCCGGCACCCTGCTCTATACCTACCTGGGCTCTGCTGTCGGCAGTTTAGCGGCTCTGTTCACCCAGAGCGATCGCCCCAAGAGTCCCGCAGAATATGCCCTGTTCATCGTCGGTTTGATCACCACCTTTGGGGTCACCTGGTTTGTCACCCGCATTGCCCGCCGGGCCTTGGCTCAGGAAGTCGGTGATCTCGACAATCCAGCCGCTGCCATGGATGAACCCAGCTAGCTCTCACCTCGCCCCCTAGCGCCAGCCCTAGGCTCGTCCTCGATGCTGATCCATTCCTTGCCATCTACTCGTTCCCCTGCATTCCCTTACCCCATACCTCCCATGTCCTATTCTGCCTTTGAAGCTGCGCCCATCTCCCCGATGGATGACTATAACCAACAGTTGGTGAACCATGTCCATCCGGCGGATTGGACGAACCCCACCCCAAGCGATCGCTACGATTTGGTGGTGATTGGTGCTGGCACGGCAGGCTTAGTGGTGGCAGCCGGAGCGGCAGGCATGGGACTGGGCCTGAAGGTGGCGCTGATTGAGCGGCATTTGATGGGTGGTGATTGTTTAAACGTGGGCTGCGTACCCTCAAAATGCCTGATTCGCTCCTCACGGGTAGTAGCAGACATGCGCAACGCGGCTCCCTTTGGCATCCATCCACCCGACCAGATTGACGTAGACTTTGCCGCCGTCATGGCACGGATGCGCCAACTGCGGGCCGGCATTAGCCATCATGATTCCGCCGATCGCTTTCAGGGAATTGGCGTCGATGTCTTCCTCGGTGACGGTGCCTTTGTGGACTCCAATACCGTCGTTGTGCAGGGGCAACGGCTGACCTTTAAGAAAGCCGTGATTGCCACCGGAGCCCGGGCCGTGCGTCCCAGCATCGAAGGTCTAGCCGAGGCCGGCTTTCTCACCAACGAAACGGTCTTTAACCTCACCGAACGCCCCCAACGCCTAGCGGTGATCGGCGGCGGCCCAATTGGCTGTGAACTGGCCCAGGCCTTCCATCGCCTCGGCTGCCAAGTGGTGCTGTTCCACCGGGGCGAGCATTTGCTCAACAAGGAAGATCCGGATGCCGCCGCCATTGTGCAACAGGCCTTCATCCAAGACGGCATTCAGCTCGTCCTCGGTTGCGACCTCCAGCGCGTGGAACGCACCCCCAACGGCAAGGTGATTCACTATAGCTCTCAAGGCGAAACCCATACCTTAGAGGTGGACGAGATTCTGGCCGGAGCTGGTCGGGCACCCAATATCGAGACCCTGAACCTAGAAGCCGTCGGTGTGGACTACGATCAGCGGCGCGGTGTGGTGGTCAACGACTATTTACAAACCACCAACCCCAATATCTACGCCGCTGGGGACATTTGCATGAACTGGAAATTCACCCATGCCGCCGATGCCGCAGCTCGGATTGTTCTAAAAAATACTCTCTTTTCTCCCTTTGGTCTCGGTCGCTATCGCCTCAGCAACCTGGTGATGCCCTGGGCCACCTACACGGATCCAGAGATTGCCCATGTGGGTCTCT
>DATNRH010000088.1 GCA_036703605.1 Candidatus Obscuribacterales bacterium
GTCCCAGAACGAGCCACCTTCCTCAGAGAATTGCACATTATTCTTAAAAGCTGTCACGGAGCCTACTGGCTCGCGTCCAAACTCTTCTGCCCTCTGGTTGACATACTCCATGAACTCAGTGGTAGACAGGTTGAGAAGAGCGTCTCTAACCTGCACAGGAAGGGGGCTGTATGCCCCCCAATGAGTTACTGGATCAGCAGGATCGCCTGTGGAGTTAAGAGGCACAGAGAAGGTTTCTGCCCCACCAACATCAGGATCAAGGATGGCGAAAACATCGGAGCTGTTCTTGAGTACACCGTTTGATACCACGATGGCGTATCGGCCCGTCCACTGGGTCATAATGTCACTCCTGCGAGGGCTGCGAGATACGAATCTGTTTTTGTTATCTCTGTTGCCGTGGATGCCGCACCTCGAACCACTAATCCGTGTACAAGTCCCTCTAAATAGATAGATCCTGCCCCGTCCCTGCCTATCCGAATACCGCTTAGGCCATTCGCGCCTATGTCTGCCGCGCCTATCTGTACACCATCCTTTCTGAATACAGAGCTAGGGCCATCTGCGATAACAGTAGAAACCATTGTACTAGTAGAGCCCTCCCCGGCTACATCCAACGCCGTTCCCGCAAAAGCCCTAAGTTCGCCCGAAAATCGGGTTTGAACAAGCACACGATTAGTTGAATCATTACCATCAAACGGAATATGTCCACTGTTTAAGACGTCATCTTTCCATGCAACAGAGGCCAATATAGGTTGTGAGATTAACGAGAAAGATGCCTCTAGGAAGTCATCCACCCCATCAAACTCTAGCCAGTGCAGCGTGCCATCCGTCCGATAAATCGGCTTGTTCGCTGCTGCCGATGCGGTGGCGTGGTTGCCGGGGAGTTTGCGGACCTCGGGGCTGGCCGGATCGACGAAGACGGTCCCCGTCGAACCCGAGTCTCGCACCAGATACACGTAAATATCCTCTGCCGCATCGACGGAAAACTGTAATCTGACGCGCGAATAACCGGCGCCGTCGATCTGGTTGGCGTAGGAAACTCCTGCCAAGATATTGGTGGATCGGGTCACGCTGTAAACGGAAAACTTAGGGTTCGCTAACGTCCCCGCTTTCGCCAGAAAGGAGAACTCAAAACTTCCCGCCCCCGACAAGCCGAGTATCGCCCGAACCGCGTGATTCGTCGATGTGGTGGTCACGGCCATGGTTTCCGCGTCATAGGACGCCCCTGGGGTGGCCTCCCATGCGCCCACCACACTCGATTCCGCCAACGTGGGCACATCCTCTGTTAGTTGGTCTGGCCCCTTCACCAGCCCCTTGTGCAGGTCCAGCATCAGCCCCACCGGCTGCCCATCTGCTGTTACGGGCGTGGTGCCTGCTGAATCTTGGAATAGGACTTTATTATCTAGGATAAAAGGACGGGGGACATATACGACCCCTTCTTGTCCCTGAGAGAACAAAGAGTGGATTAGCTCGCGGAGAGGATTGTGATTTCGTCTAAACCCAAGTGCGGAGGGTTCCGTGAATGTACGTGAGAAAGGACGAACAATAGACATTACAGGGCCTGCGCTGTGATCCAAGCATTGATGCTCGGGGAAGTGGCACCAGACAGTACGAGGCGACCAACGAAGGGAGGCGCGTCAATAACCTTAGCTCCGTCGGAATTGAAAGTGGTATCTTCTACAGGAACCCAATTACCGTTAGGGGCCTGAATCTCCAGAGAGACGGTCCCACCACCGAAGGTTCCTTCTACGATAAGGGTCACGGATGGTTTGGGATAAGCAACACGGAAAGAGGAACTATTGCCATCCGCGCTTTGTGAACTGAATACTTGAAGCATTATAGAATCCTCTCGTTTGGATAAAAAAATAAGGGGAAGCCCTCGCAGGAAAAGGACGAGGGCCTCGCCAAGTTAAACGCCTTTGCACTCTTGTAGTTGTTTTTGCGTCATTCAGTCTCCTCTAGCTGTTGTGTGGCATTCGTCCTGTTAACCAGTGACAGGCTTGGAGATAGAGGATCACCTCCTGGAATCCCAACGCTCCGGGCGCTGGATCATGACAAAAGAGGAGCGCCTGTGTATCGCGCATGTTCTATTAGACAACACTTCATACAAAAAGTTCCGTAGCACGCGCAATATTTATTCTTTTTCTTTTTGGGGTACGGGGTTTGGGTTTAGGGTCTTTGTATATATATATATAATATATATTATATCTAGACTACCCCTAAGGGGGTAGGTAGTATATATATAGATAT
>DATNRH010000089.1 GCA_036703605.1 Candidatus Obscuribacterales bacterium
TGCTCACCATCCCTCGAGTGCAGCGCCCCATGACCATCAGCATTCGCTCGGATGAAATTCGTCATGTAATTTCGGTGGGTGATGAGTAGCAGGCACCAAGGTAGGGTGCTGGGCTACAAGAACTGTAAGAACCAATGAATACATAAACAAGAGGAAACAAGATGGCTTTTGACCCCGTTTTGAACTTGGCTGGTCTTGATGGTAGCAATGGCTTTCGCATTGATGGGGTAGCTAGAGAGAACCGTTCCGGTTTTTCGGTGAGCAATGCCGGGGATATCAATAGCGATGGCTTTGATGACCTGATCCTTGGTACACCCTATGCCGACCCCAACGACAACGCTGATTCAGGCCCTAGCTATGTGGTGTTTGGCCGTGGCAGTAGGTTTAGTAGCACCCTCAACCTATCCAGACTCAATGGCAGCAATGGCTTTCGTATTGATGGCGTCGCCGCAAGGGACTATTCTAGTTATTCAGTGAGCAGTGCCGGGGATATCAATGGCGATGGTGTCGATGACCTGATCCTTGGAGCAGATGGTGTCGCCACCAACGGCCGCGATTCAGGCTCTAGCTATGTGATGTTTGGCCGTGAGGGTGGGTTCAGTAGCACCCTCAATCCATCTAGCCTCAATGGCAGTAATGGCTTTCGTATCGATGGTGTAGCAGAAGGTGACCTTTCCGGTTTTTCAGTGAGCAGTGCCGGGGATATCAATAGCGATGGCATCGATGACTTGATCATTGGAGCAATCGGTGCCGACCCCAATGGCAGCGATTCAGGCGCTAGCTATGTGGTGTTTGGCCGTCGTGCGAACCAAGCACCCACGATTGTGACCAATAGCGTGGTAAATATGCCGGAAAACACCACGCTGGTGGTTGATATCCAAGCCACAGACGATAGCAGTAGCGAGGGGAATGGCCTCACCTACAGTCTCAGTGGCGGGAACGACCAAGCATTGTTTACGATTGATGCCACAACGGGTGTACTGTCCTTCCTCACCGCACCAGACTTTGAAAATCCGATGGATGTGGGCAATGACAATGGCTACGCTGTTGAGGTAACAGTCACCAATGCAGGTGGATTAAGTACCGCACAACTGTTTAACATCAACCTCAACGATGTCAACGATAATTCTACGCCGTTTGACGATATCCTCAGCGGCACAGCGGGTAACGATACGATTCGTGCGTTGACAGGCAATGATGTGGTGCGCGGCTTGGGCGGTGACGATCGCATCTTTGGACAAGTCGGTAACGATATCCTCATCGGCGGCACGGGTAATGACGTTCTCAATGGTGGCGCAGATAACGATCGCATCTTTGGACAAGCCGGGAGCGATCGCCTTGATGGCGGAAACGGCGACGATCGCATCGATGGCGGTTCCGGAAACGATATCATTACCACCGGACAAGGGCGTGACCTACTTGTCATTCGCCAAAACGACGGCCTTGACCGCGTCACCGATTTCCAAAACAATCAAGACCGTATCGACTTGGTGGGCATTCGGTTTGGGCAATTAACGATTCAGCAACGGCAGGATGACGTGTTGATCAAACTCGGCACTACAAATCTGCTGCTTTTGGAAAATACGAACGCATCTGCCATAGATCGGGCGGACTTTGTGTAAGTCGTCTACTTTTCGAGCGATCGCCCTTGTGACCCAAAGGCGATCGCCTCCATTCTTATCACGCCCCACGATCAAACCCTAACCGTAGCC
>DATNRH010000090.1 GCA_036703605.1 Candidatus Obscuribacterales bacterium
TGGGGTGCACATGCAGTTAGCCCCCCTACTGGGTCCGCCTCTACAGACCCCACAAGGCATACCGTACTGGCTCATGTGGTACGATGACCCCTACAGCATGGATGCAGGCCCCTCTATCCCTGTGGCTATCTGGGTCTACTCGACGGGTGGTGCGGGCTATCTCTTCCTATCGAATATCTGGGAGGGAGGGTACCTCATAGATAGCATTCAAGTGCCCCTGCCTGATGCGAGCACGGTGAGCGTGATGACGTTGGAGGAGTTGGAGGAGCAATTTAACCCCTCCTTGTATGGGAATTCTTGCCGCTCCTTGTGTGACGTGGTGGAAATCTCCTTGAGGAAGGCGGACAATCATGGCCGCGACGCTCACTGGGGGGACTCCTCTATCTGGGCGGACTCCAGCCTAGGCGGGGTGCTAAACCCTGAGCGGGTGCCTTACTTCGTGGCTGATGCTCCTGTCACAGGGCATTCAGCTTGGCTTCGATCTCAGTGAGTGTGAGATTGACGGTGTTTCGCGGGTGGAACCCGTTGATGTCTTTGAAGAGGTCGCTGTAAAAGCGAAAGAGCCATCAAATCTCCCGGTTAGAGAGGCTTGATGGCTCTTTCAGATCACAGTGATCTGAAAGTTACACGAGGACGATTTCGAGTGTCTTCCCACTGCTTGTAGTCCAAGAGCGGATCGTACGGTTGAAAGTGCCGGGGTTCCCATATCCCTGATCTTCCGCCTGACCTAGCTGGTAGGAGCCGGCTTTAATCCCGTACATGACCATTAGCTTTTTCTCATAGGCTCCCATCGAGGAGGCATTGCCGGCTTGCGGGACTGGTCGCCCCACTTCCCTGCCGCCAACCATAACCTGCATCTTGGGACTTGCCTGCTTATTGAGAAGAGGCAGGATGTCCTTGCGAAGCTCGGGGTTCTCG
The DNA here is from genome assembly GCA_036703605.1 of Candidatus Obscuribacterales bacterium. Classification (NCBI taxonomy): domain Bacteria; kingdom Bacillati; phylum Candidatus Melainabacteria; order Candidatus Obscuribacterales; species Candidatus Obscuribacterales bacterium. The sequence continues at coordinate 919 of DATNRH010000090.1, forward strand.
TGAGCCAACTTGACGAGTTTGTTTCTGAGGTCTGACATGATTCTCTCCAAAAGTGGGGGTTAGGTCTGCACAATGCACACCGGCTACAAAAGGATTATGTGTCCCTGATCACAGTGATCTGGTGTGGTAATTGTGGTTCGGGTAGGCGTATGGGATACTCTGCCTTGGAGGACAGGACATGTTAAACAACAGCTTTGACCGGTGGTATCTTCGGCAGGGGGTATGCAGTGAGTACCACAGTGATACCCTTGACCTCTTTATGGGGAAGTTGGGGCCTCCTGTTATCTTGGAGGATTCGGGTGTCCCTGTGTGGTTGGGTAAGAGGGAGTGGGGTTATGCCTACTATAGCCTAAGCCTGCGCCCTGCATCTGTGACGCTTGCTCAGGTCTACACGACCAAGATACATGCCTTGTTCAACTCCCCCAGCTACTTTGAGGGCACCTCTCTACATACGCCCCTGTACGAGCGTGTCTCTGAGCAAGAGCGCTTAGAAGGGGCCTTGTCTTGGACGGTCTGGGGGCGTAGTGCGATGGCCCATATCGAGG
>DATNRH010000091.1 GCA_036703605.1 Candidatus Obscuribacterales bacterium
TGTTGCTAGTGTGAGTGACTCAGCATGGGTGCCAGCCTTTGCTATCCGCCGCGCATCTATTACGCCTTACGCACTGACCAACCTCGACAGCTTGTCCATCCGCGCCACTGGTGATATTCGAGTCTTGATTGAGCAGAACGGTGATGCACCAACCGGAACGTTCGTGACGCCGGCCGATTACTCAGCCAATGAGACGCTGCTTGAGGTCAACACAGCGCCAGGGTCTACCCAGGGAAATGGCGTATCACTCCAGAAGCTACACGTTTTCACGGGCACACCAAGTAACCCAAGCGGCAGCCAAACACCATTGGAACGCACACCACTCATTGAGCAAAAGAACCAGATTGTCTATGTTCGCCGGTTCGCTGGTGAGTCGGCAGCTATCAGCGTTGACGTGTTAGCCACATTCACAGAAGCCTTTTAGGGATAGCCATTGCCTACGCTGGAAGTCAATCACAAGATCGTTGATGCCATGCAGAGCGACAGACCCATTGTTGTTGTGGTGGGTGGGCGTGGTTCAGGCAAGTCATTAGGCGTGGGTGATTATCTGGTGTTTGAGATGGCCGCCATGAACTACTCCATTTATTGCCTGCGAGAGTTCCAAGACTCAATCACTGATTCAGTTCATAAGGTAATCAAGTCAGCCGTTGAGGATCGCGTCAAGCTGGATGGTTGGGAGATACAGCAAAACTCAGTCATTGCTCCAGGTGGTGCCAAGACCGTGTACAAGGGTGCCAACCGCAACCCTGACGCCATGCAGTCGGCCCAAGGCTACATGCGCTCGTGGTTTGAGGAAGCACACAGGGCCAGCCAAGCATCACTGGACAAGCTACTCCCAACCATTTTGCGTAATCCAGGCGCAAAGTGTATCTTCACTGCCAACCCTCAGTCATCGTCAGACCCATTCAGCCAGAGATTCATTGTGCCGTATCAGGAAGCCTTGATGCGTGATGGCTATTATGAAGACGACCTACACTACATCGTATCGGTCAACTGGCGTGACAACCCATGGTGGAACGAGGAACAGGAGCGTCTGCGCCAATGGGACTATAAACACCTAAGCCGCGCCAAGTATGACTGGATATGGGAGGGTGCATTCATGGACGAAGTAGAAGACTCAATCATCCTGCCTGAGTGGTTCGATGCCGCCATTGATGCACATGAGAAGCTAGGCTTCAAGGCCAGAGGCAAGCGTGTAGTCAGCTTTGATCCGGCCGACACTGGCGATGCCAAAGGCTTGTCGCTGCGCCATGGCTCCATATTCCTTGACATACTCCAGAGCCAGGAGGGCGACGTTAACACATCATGTGACTGGGCGACTGACTATGCCATAGCTAAGGGTGCGAACACGTTTGTCTGGGATGCTGACGGCCTTGGGCTGACACTCAGACGCCAGGTATCGGACGGATTGAAGGGC
>DATNRH010000092.1 GCA_036703605.1 Candidatus Obscuribacterales bacterium
CCCCAGCAGCCCCAAAGCCGGAACCGGGGGTGCCCACTACGTGGCACTGGCTCAGCAGTTTATCGAAAAAGTCCCAACTGGTTAAACCATTGGGCGTTTTCACCCATACATAGGGCGCATTGACGCCGCCATAAACGCTCAGACCGGCCTGGGTGAGCTGGTCGCGAATAATCGTGGCGTTTTCCATGTAGAAGCTGATCAAGGCCTGAATCTGACTTTGACCGGCTTCAGAATAGACGGCTTCCGCCCCTCGCTGCACAATGTAGGATACGCCGTTGAACTTCGTAGATTGGCGACGATTCCACAGGGAATGGAGATCTACCTCCGAGCCATCCGCGGCCTTGCCCTTCAAGGTTTTGGGCACCACGGTCAGCGCGCAACGGGTGCCGGTGAAGCCTGCGTTTTTGGAGAAGGAGCGAAATTCGATAGCACAGGTGCGAGCGCCCTCCAGTTCGTAGATGGAGTGGGGAATCGTGGGATCGGTGATGAAGGCTTCGTAGGCAGCATCAAAGAGCAGGATTGAACCATGGGCATTGGCGTAGTTCACCCAAGCCTGTAGGTGCTCACGGCTGGCCACGGCACCGGTGGGATTGTTGGGGAAACAGAGGTAGATCAGATCCACCGCTTGCTCTGGAATCTCAGCCGTGAAGTTATTGTCTGCTGAAATGGGTAGGTAGACTAAGCCATCGTATTCACCCTGATCGTTCGATGGGCCAGTATGTCCCGCCATCACGTTCGTGTCTACATAGACGGGATAAACGGGATCGGTGACGGCAATGGTGTTGTCGCTGCCCAGAATATCCAGAATATTGCCGCAGTCGCACTTGGAGCCATCTGAGATGAAGATTTCCGATGCATCAATATCGCAACCGCGGGCTTGAAAATCTTGAGCGGCAATCTTTTCCCGTAGCCATAGGTAGCCTTGCTCGGGGCCATAGCCGTGGAAGGTGGCGCGATCGCCCATGTCGTGGACGGCTTGGATCATGGCCGTGCGGCAAGCTTCGGGCAGGGGTTCCGTAACATCCCCAATGCCTAGCTTAATGATCGCTGCATCCGGATTAGCTGCTGCAAACGCATTCACCCGGCGTGCAATTTCAGGAAATAGGTAGCCAGCTTTAAGTTTGAGGTAATGGTTATTAATCGTTGCCATGTTGAATCGCTATGAACGCCCTCACCTAGCTTACCGCCAACTGTTGTGATCACGTCACTGTTATGATCAAGTCAATCAACATGAGGCTTGACATGGGACGATTGCAGCCAGGCGATGCGATTCAGGTGGTAGTGGCGGCAGATTGGGCAGAGGAGATTGAAGCCCTAGCCCAGCAGCTCAATTGCTCCTATGGGGAGGCGATCGCCCATCGACTGCGGCAAGCGGCGGCTCCTGTGGCTTCTCCTAGGGTTGAACAGGAGATTCAGGAACTGCGTGATCGCCTCGGCAAACTGGAGGGCGATCGCGCAGTTCCCATCGAGCTGGTCGTATTACGCGATCGCTTAACTCGGCTCGAACAATCCATCCTGCGCTGGGCAGCGTCGGGCTGGAGTCCAGAATTGCCCCGTGATTCTGGCATGACGTCAGCGATCGCTAACGATAACCAAGATGATGACGAGGATTATGAAGACGAACCCGATGAAATCCTCTATGATTTTCTAGACTTGTCTCAACCTCGGTCGGATGGATAAAGGACGGCAGAGGGAGACAGTTTGTCTGGGTATTGCTGAATCGTGATAGGGTTTACGCCAACGAACCGTGAGTGAGACGCTCACACTTCATTCCACCCTCAAGGTCATGTGAGCATCTTGCTCCCATTCCGGTGTATATCTTCGTTCAGCAACGCCGTTGTCTATTGAGTTCCCAAGTGCTTTAACCTTGTCGGGCTAAATCTATGACGTCATCTTCCTTGCCTCCTACCCTGTCTCCCGTTGCGCTGAACCTCAAAACTAAACTGGCCTATGGCACAGGTGAACTGTCGAGTGAAGTACCCGGCAGTATTTTAACGTTTTTCATTCTATTCTTTTTAACGAATGTAGCTGGTCTAAACCCTGGTCTAGCAGGTAGCGTATTGCTAGTAGCCCATATCTGGGATGCAGCACTAGATCCGGTCGTGGGCTACTTAAGCGATCGTACCCAGTCATCGTGGGGCAAGCGCTATCCCTGGATGCTGGCGGGATCCTTACCCTTGGGGCTTAGTTTTTTTCTGTTCTGGTTAGTGCCACCCCTACCTAGCAAAGGCTGGCTGTTTGGCTACTATATCGCGATCGCTATTTTATTCTACACGGCCTACACCATGGTCGTGATACCCTTTTCTACTCTTGGAGCAGAGCTAACCCAAACCTACCATGAGCGCACCAATCTGATTAGCTTCAAAGCCGCGTTCAGCATTGGTAGCAGTATTTTTGCCCTGGTGTTAGCCCAGATTGTCCTAGGGGCAGTGTCCGATATTTTTATCCGCTATGCATTACTAGGAGGCATCTGTGGGGCGATCGCCTGCCTTGCCGTTTATGTTTGCATATGGGGAACGCGATCGCGCTTCCAGTGGATGCAGCAGGTGCGTACTCCGGTTCAGGCACCACCTCACTTAGCTCTGCTCCCTAATGTTTGGAGTGCTTTGCAAACGGGGCCATTTTGGTTTGTGGTAGGTATTTATCTTTGCTCTTGGCTGGGAGTGCAGGTCACTGCTGCCATTTTGCCTTACTTTGTCGTCAACTACATGGGTCTCTCTGAGGTTCATTTTACCCAGATGGCCCTAGCTGTTCAGGGCACGGCATTTCTAGCGATGAGCCTTTGGGGTTGGCTAGGGCAACGTATTGGAAAACAGGCTATCTACCTCATGGGCATTCCCCTGACGCTCATAGCTCAAGGTGGATTATTTATGCTCCAGCCAGGACAGGTTGCTGGCATGTATGGACTCGGCATCTTAGCTGGATTTGGCCTGGCTACTGCCTATATCGTACCTTGGTCGATGCTGCCTGATGTGGTAGATTTAGATGAACTGAATACCGGTCAGCGGCGGGAGGGTGTATTTTACGGCTTTGTGGTACAGCTTCAGAAAATTGCCGTGGCGATCGCCCTCTTTTTAGTTGGCAAGACCCTAGACTGGGCAGGTTTTGTGTCAACAACGGGCTCTCAGTCGGCTCTCCAGCCCAACACGGCCCTCATCGCCATTCGCTGGTTGGTTGGTCCGATCCCCAGCGTAGTCCTTATTGGCGGTCTGGTGTTGGTAGTTTTTTATCCCATCAGTAAAACTATCCACGATAGCATCCTGACCCAATTGAGCGATCGCCGCTTTCAATCTAGATCGTCTACCCGCGACGTGACAGATGAATGATGTCCCATCATTGTCCCAAGTACATAGATGATCTATCCCAAGTACATAACAACCCAACGCATATAAAATCTGCTTAAAGACCTCCTAGGT
>DATNRH010000093.1 GCA_036703605.1 Candidatus Obscuribacterales bacterium
TACTTGTCTCTGGGTCGAAGAGTTGACGAAACAACATAGAGAATCTCCTAACTAGGTCATCTAACGCATGGGAAGCAGTTTTTAGTGTTTTTAGAACTGTTCCGCCCCTTGATTAATTTAATTATATAGCTATGCAGTAATAAAATGTCAAGGGAGGCAGTATGGGATTCACCATCTGCAGATCGAGGTGTTCGCCGATCCAAGACCCTCTAAAATCAGGGCAGTACCGACAATAGGCAGCAAGGCATGAACCCACAGCACTGGCGCGCAGGACGACAACTCTCCCAAGCTTTCATGGCGGTTATCCTAGCGATCGCCCTTGGATTGACCAGTTGTGCTATTCCTCAAGTTCAGGCAGAAGATCGCCTATTTTTGCCCCTCTCGGTAGACTTCTTGGGTGCCTATCAACTGCCCGATACCCGCGTTGATGATATCCCCATTGGTGGTCTATCCGGTCTGACCTACGATCGCCAACGCGATCGCTTCTATGCCATCTCCGACGATCGCAGCATCCTTTCCCCAGCCCGCTTCTATACCCTGAAGATGGCGATCGGCACCGATGGAGAAGGCACACCGACCCTCGATCAAGTCACCGTCGAAAACGTTACTCTGCTGCACAACCGTGAAGGAGAGCTCTTTGCGGCCAACAGCATCGACCCAGAAGGCATCGCCCTCTCACCGCGATCGTCTGTTTTTATATCCAGCGAAGGCAGCGATCGCCAAGCTATTCCGCCCTCCGTGCAAGAATTTGACTTAGAAACCGGCGAGTGGCTCAGCCAACTGCCTATCCCCGATCGCTACCTACCGCAGGAGGTCGATGATCAACCCCAGGGCGTGCGCGACAACCTTGGCTTTGAGGCCCTGACGATCAATCCCGGTGGCTACAGCACCGCCTGGCTAGAACCCTTCCGCCTGTTTGTTGCCACAGAGTCCGCCCTCCGTCAAGATCTACAACCCAGCCAAACTACGTCGAACCTCGAACGCCTCCTCATCGACGAACCCGACGGCACCCAGAGCCGCAACCGCTTTCTGCACTACCTAGTCGGCGATGGTCAATCTACCCTCATTGCCGAACACCTCTACCTTCTCGATGCCGACCCGCCCAATACCGCCATCAACGGCTTAGTCGAGTTGATCACCCTCGATCAAGCCGGCCATTTTCTTAGCCTAGAACGCACCTTCGGTCTGGCGGGATTTGGCGCAACCTTAGCGCAACTGGCCACCGGCAGCGCCACCGACATCTCGGGTCTAGAATCGCTCAGCGCCTCGGTCGATGGCATCGAAGCCATTCGCAAACAGCCCCTCTTCGACCTCTCCACCCTCGATATCACCCTCGACAACCTAGAAGGCATGACCCTCGGCCCCCGCCTCCCCGACGGTAGCCAAAGCCTAATCCTCATCAGTGACGATAACTTTGACGAAGCTCAAGTCACCCAGATCCTCCTCTTTCGCCTCCGTCAAGGATAGAAAACGCAAGCAAGTTGCAGTTGTAGTAGCGCATCCACAAAAGGTGAAGATGAGCATAGGGATCAAAAGGGCGATCGCTCAACCCCCAAAAGCAAAGGGCTCCATTTTAGTAATGAAGCCCTAGAGTGCTATTAAGCCTTAAAAAGACCCTGATATCCCAAGCTTGTTAGGAACCATAGCGTTATCCACAAACGATAACCTCAGCTTAGAGGTACTTTTCGAGGGTGGTAGCCAACGTGGTTTTAGGGACAGCCCCAACCACCATGTCAACGCGCTGACCGCCCTTGAAAATCATCAAGGTGGGAATGCTGCGAATGCCATACTGGCTAGCTACACTGGGGTTTTCGTCAGTATTGACTTTAACAACTTTGACTTGTCCGGCATATTGTTCCGAGATTTCGTCTACCACGGGAGCCACCATCCGGCAGGGGCCACACCAGGGTGCCCAGAAATCAACCAATACCGGAAGTTCGCTTTCTAGAACTTCGTCTTTAAAACTAGCGTCTGTAACTTGTGCGGCTGCTGACATTCGTGAAAATCCTTGCCTACACTACCTTCAACGATTCTATCATAGCGGGTGTTGTGCATTGTTGTTCAAGGGATGTATCGAAGGTTACGATTCCCTGAGAACAAACTTCCTGGAACAGGACAACACCCGCTCCCCAGCAAGCGAAAAGAGGAACCGCCTGAACAGACTGTCCAGGCGGAGTGTGGTGTGAGGAGTGAACGGAAATGTTACTTTCCGCCAACTTCATTATAGGAGATGCCTATAGCTTTTCCAGTGGGTTATCACACATCGTTTAGGGTGCTAGTTGACAAATGATCGACCATCTTGCTACCAACCTCTAACGCATGGTGACAAATTCTTCGGCAGAACTGGGGTGAATACCCACGGTGGCATCAAAATCAGCCTTGGTGGCACCCATTTTCACGGCGATCGCTACCCCTTGAATGATCTCCGCTGCATGGTCGCCCACCATATGGGCTCCGAGTACCTTTTGGCTTTCGGTATGCACAATCAGCTTCATCAAGGTTTTTTCTTCCTTGCCCGCCAAGGTGTAGTACATGGGGCGGAAGCGACTGCGGTAGAGGGTGATGCCATCGCCATACTGCTCCCGAGCTTCTGCTTCCGACAGCCCCACGGTGGCGGCTTCCGGGGTGGTGAAAATCGCGGTGGGCACGTTGTCGTAGCTCATAGTGCGCGATTTGTTGCCAAACTGGGTATCGGAGAAGGCACGTCCTTCATTAATTGCAACGGGGGTGAGGTTGATGCGATCGGTGCAGTCGCCCACGGCAAAAATATTGGGTTCTGCCGTTTGGCTATAGGCATCAGTGGCGATCGCCCCTTGTTTCACCTCTACCTTGGTGTTGTCTAGACCTAGGTTAGATAAGTTGGGGCGACGACCCGTGGCCGCCAAGCTCACCACATCGGTGATCACCGTTTCTTGAAACTCGTCCTCATCTTCACCTAGACCGATTTTGCCGCACACCTGCACCTGCAGACGATGATCGGTTTTCTCAATACTCAGGACACTAAAGCTATGAACAATGGTGATGCCGTGGCTGAGCATGGCCTGGTGAATTTCTGCCCGCAGGTCATGATCAAAACCACGCAAAATCATCGGGCCTCGGATAATCTGGGTGACTTGGGTACCCAGGCCATTGAGAATACAGGCAAATTCTGAGCCGATATAGCCCCCACCCAAAACCACCACCTGCTTAGGCTGCTCACTCAGATGAAACACATCATCGGAAGTCATGGCATGTTCAATACCAGGAATGTTGGGTTTGACAGGCTTACCGCCCACCGCGATCAAGATTTTATCCGCCGTGACCGTGCGATCGCCCACCTTGAGGGTATGGGCATCGATGAACTGGGCATGGGCATCTAAAATATCCACCTTGGAGTTATCCAACATGCGCTGGTAAATGCCATTTAGGCGCGTCACCTCGTTGTTCACAGCGGTGATCATATGGTTCCAGTCCAGAGTGCTCTGCACCGGACTCCAGCCATAGCCTTGCGCTTCCTCAAACTGGGAGGGAAAGTGGGAGGCATAGACCATCAACTTCTTCGGTACACAGCCCCGATTCACACAGGTGCCGCCGAGGCGATCGCTCTCTGCTAACCCCACCTTTGCCCCATATTCTGCCGCGCGCCGAGCTGCTGCAATACCGCCCGAGCCACCACCAATCACAAACAAGTCGTAGTCGTATGCCATGGTTATCCTCCTATATCCGTTATACGTAAGAAAATGGGGCATCCAGAGCCTAGATTATGTCCCGTTGCCAACGTTCTGCCATGGGCGTGCGGCAGTGAAGCGTTGGGTTCACCTTTGCACACCTGCCCCTCATTCCCTTCTGCCACCATGGGTAAAAGGGAGCCCGGATTTAACATCCGTTGCCCAGCCTGGAAGAGGGATGTAGGGTGTAGCTGGCTTCCCGCAGGGTGGGATGCGAGACTGGGATGTCCCCCAAGCGCTTCTAGTCTTCTTCATCCAAGGTCAAATCTTGCAGGTTGCCGCAGAGATGGTGCAGGGTTTGGTGCTGAGCACGGCGCGATGGACGACGATATTTCTTGGTCGACAGCTTGGGTTCGTGGGTCACCTGTCCGTCTTCCCCTACCTTCAGTTTAGTCGTTGACTCCCCGTCTCCTAGCTTTTCCTGAGCTGTCTCATACTGGGTCACTTCTTCTAGAAAGGTGAGGTAGTGGTCATAGCGTTCCCAGTCGCCCCGTACGGCACAGTCCGGCTCATCGCGATGGAGGCAATCGCTAAATTGACAGGAGGCTTGCTCCAAGCGCTGGCGGATTTCTGGAAAGCAGCGGGCCAGTTGGACAGCCGTACAGTCCCAGTCGGGCTGATTGAAGCCGGGCGTATCCGCCAACAATCCACCACTGGGCAGCTCAAACAACTCCACATGACGGGTGGTATGCCGCCCTCGCCCTAGCTTGCCGGACACCGCTCCCACTCGCAGATCGACGGTGGGGATCAGTTGGTTGATCAGGCTGGATTTGCCTACGCCAGACGGCCCAGAAATTACCGTAATCCGATCGCGCAATTGCCCCCGAATCGGATCAAGATTCTGTCCGGTGTAGTTGCTGATCATCAAAGGCGTATAGCCCCAGTCCTGCAAATCCTCGCTCAGACGCTGCTGCTGCTCAACCGATACGAGATCGGCTTTGCTCAAACAAAGGCTCACGGAAAGCTGGGTGGATTCTGCTTTCACCAAAAAGCGACTCAACTGCAGACGATCCAGGGTCGGTTCCACCAAGGCAAACACCAGCAAGATGTGGCTAGCGTTGGCCACCGGTGGGCGATCGAGCTCCGTCTGACGCGGCATCACTTGGGCGATCGCTCCCCGAGCATTTTGCCAGTCCGGCTCTTCCACCACCACCCGATCGCCCACCCATACCTGCTGACCAATTTTCTTCAGCCGGGCCCGGCGCGTGCAGAGCAGGAGGTGCGGGGCGATCGCTGACTCCTCCGCAGGCGGACGATCCAAGCGCACTTGGTAGTAGTTGGCTTGGGTAGCAATCACCGTTCCCGTCCAATGGGGCGATGGCGACAGATCAGGGGAGGAGGCCACCCCTAGGGATACATCCGTCATGCGAGGTCTAAGGGCCGCTGCACCGTCACCCGAAAGAAATCCGCGCGCTCCTCAATGTCTTCTACCACATAGCCTTCCATGCGTAGACTATCTGGCACCTGTTCAATCGGCTCACCGGGATCAAGCCATACTTCTAAGCGATCGCCCGGCGCTATTTTTTGCAGATATAGCTTGGTGCGCACAAAGTTGATGGGACAAGGCGTCCCGCGCAGATCAAGACGATGGTCTGTACTAGAATCTGGGGCTGACGCGTGGCTCATCCTCGGAATAGGCCTCCCAAGAATCGCTCAAATCCACTGGCTTTGCCAAAGCGTTCGCCATGGAGCTTGGCCAACTTTTCTAGAAGATCTTGCTCCTCCGAGGGGAGGCGGCTGGGGTTGGGAATTTCCACCAAAATCGTGAGCAGATGATCGCCCCGGCTCACCGGATTACCTAAGCGAGGCACCCCCTTATCCTCTAATACTAAAACCGTGTTGGGCTGGGTGCCCGATTTAATTTCCACCTCATGCTTGCCATCCACCGTATCCACTTCAATATGGCAGCCCAGGATAGCCTGAAGATAGCTGATCTTCACATCCGACAAGATGTTAATGCCATCTCGCTTAAACTCCGCATCTTCATTGACAAAGAGGTGGACGTACAGATCTCCCGGCGGGCCACCGCGCTGCCCAGCATCCCCCTTGGAAGGCACTCGCAGACTGGTGCCAGTATCTACCCCGGCGGGCACGGTAATTTTGAGCTTCTTGGTCTCTTGCTTTTGACCCTTGCCACCGCAGGCTTCACACTTATCCTCAATCACCTGACCACTGCCGCTGCAGGTGGGACAAACCGATACCTGGGTGAAGCTACCAAAGGGCGTGCGAGTAGCTCGCCGCACCTGACCCATGCCAGCACAGGTGGAGCAGGTTTTCGGCTGAGTGCCAGGCTTGGCACCACTGCCGCTACAAACGGAGCAGGTTTCTAGGGTGTTGATGCGAATTTCCTTATCGCAGCCAAACACCGCATCCCGGAACTCTAGCTTTAGATCGAGGCGCAGGTCATTGCCGCGCACCGGCCCATTACGACGCCGTCCACTGGTTTGACCAGGGCCCGCACCACCGCCAGAAAACCCGCTGAAGAAGCTTTCAAAAATATCGGCAAAGCCACCAAAGTCGCCGAAGTCTTGAGCGCCCATACCTGCCCCAGAGCTAACTCCAGCCTCTCCGTAGCGGTCATAGCGCGCCCGGACTTCTGGCTCAGAGAGAATCTCATAGGCGCGGTTAATTTCTTTAAAGCGCTCCTCGGCCCCATCTTCCTTGTTGACGTCGGGGTGATACTTTCGGGCTAGCCGCCGATAGGCACGCTTAAGTTCCTCTTTGTCTGCACTGCGAGAAACGCCGAGTATATCGTAATAATCACGAGCCATAGAGGGATGTCTCTGAAAATGAACGCGGTTGCCAATATGCGCTAAGGCTGATGTAACCCATGCCCTGCCTTGCTTGATCTGCTAAGCCTTGCTAGCGATCGCCAGAGAGCATAGCTAGATAGCAGTAGCTAGGGTCATTTTAGAACGCTAGTGTCTATCATAATCGACCCATTCCCCGCTGAGCCATGGTTGACTCGGGGATGAGTGAATAAATCTAACCACAATTCCCCTAGTCAATGGCTTCGTAATCGGCGGTTACGGTTTCATCATGTTCAAAATCAAACTCATCAAAATTTTCTACATCATCGTCCTGCTCCGTCGCTCCATTTAGCCCGCCGCCCACGGGCTCATAGTCAGGGGTATATGTGTTGTCACTATCCTCAGAACTTGCCTGTTGATAGACCGAGGATCCAATTTCAAACAGAGCTTGCTGCAAGGCGTCTAGGCGTTCTAGCATCACCTCTACCGCAATGGAGCGATCGGCGATCGCCGCCCTCAAGTCCGCCACCCGCTCCGCTGCCCGCGCTTTCAGCCCGTCATCAATAAACTCTGCATTGTCACGAATCGTTGATTCGTAGCTATAGAAGAGATTATCGGCTTGGTTGCGCAGCTCAACCAGCTTCTTCCGCCGATCGTCGTCTTCGGCGTAGAGTTCGGCTTCTTGGCGCATCCGTTCCACTTCAGCGTCATTCAGTCCGCCGGTATTGGAGATGCGAATGCTTTGTTCTCGTCCTGTCCCCTTATCGCGAGCCGCCACTTGCAAAATGCCGTTGGCGTCAATTTCAAAGGCCACTTCAATTTGTGGAACGCCTCTGGGAGCAGGCGGAATACCGGTCAACTGGAACTTACCGAGGCTTTTGTTGTCCTTGGCCAGCGCCCGTTCACCTTGGAGGACGTGAATCTCCACCGAGGTTTGCCCATCCGTTGCCGTCGAGAAGGTCTGGGTTTTGCTGGTGGGAATGGTGGTATTGCGCTCAATAATTTTGGTAAACACTTCACCCAAGGTTTCAATACCCAGGGAAAGGGGCGTCACGTCCAGCAGCAGCAGGTCTTTCACCTCCCCGCCCAGCACCCCACCTTGAATAGCTGCCCCTAGAGCCACAGCTTCATCCGGGTTGACGGAGCGATCGGGGGATTTTCCACCGAAGTAGTCACTAATGGCTTTTTGTACCGCTGGAATGCGGGTTGAGCCACCCACCAAAATAATGCGATCGATGCCATCGGGCGACAGACCACAATCTTTCAGAGCTTGAGCCACTGGATCAATCGTGCTCTGCACTAAGGGAGCCACCAATTCTTCGAACTTAGCCCGAGTAAGCTCCGTTTCCAGATGCTTGGGACCCGTGTCATCCGCCGTAATAAAGGGCAAGTTGACCGAGGTATTGATCATGCTGGATAGCTCGATCTTGGCCTTCTCCGCCGCTTCCCGTAGCCGCTGCAGGGCCATCTTGTCGGTGGACAGGTCAATGCCTTCCTGTTCCCGGAAGCTGTCAATCATCCAGCAAACCACCGCGTTGTCAAAATCATCCCCACCCAAGTGGTTATTCCCGGCGGTAGCTTTGACCTCAAACACTCCATCACCCAGCTGGAGCACGGACACATCAAAGGTGCCGCCGCCCAAGTCAAACACCAACACACTCTGTTCTTGATCTTGCTTGTCAAGACCGTAGGATAGGGCCGCCGCCGTCGGCTCATTGATGATCCGGAGTACCTCTAGCCCCGCAATGGTGCCAGCATCTTTGGTTGCTTGACGCTGGGCATCGGTGAAATAGGCGGGCACGGTAATGACCGCTTGGGTAGGTTCTTCGCCCAAGTAGTTTTCGGCATCCTGCTTCAGTTTTTGCAGGATCATGGCGGAGATTTCTTGGGGCGTGTAGGTGCGTCCACGAATTTGGACGTCCACCGTGTCATCTTTGCCCTTGACACAGGTATAGGACACCCTGCTGCGCTCTGTGGCGGTGTCATCCCACCGACGGCCAATAAATCGCTTAATGCTGAACACCGTGTTTTCTGCGTTGGTGACAGCCTGACGCTTAGCAAGTTGCCCAACTAATCGCTCACCTGATTTACCAAACCCCACAATACTTGGGGTTGTCCGACCACCCTCAGAGTTGGAAATCACGACGGGCTGACCCCCTTCTAGGACAGACACGCAACTGTTGGTTGTACCCAGGTCAATACCGATTACTTTTCCCATGGCTAGAGGCTCTGAATGCGTTCAAGTGATTACACGAGTCTGAATGATGGGCAAGTCACGCTTGCTGCTTCAACAGGGTGTAGAACCTAGTATTCCGCAACTTGTTGAAAATTCAATCAACCTTAGCAACATCTGTCCTGAACAGGTTGATTTGCAAAGGCTTATCCCACAATCCAACTGACCAGAAAAACCAAGATGGCTCAACGGGTCATGACTGGCGACAAGGCGCTCACCCATGATCCCCACGTCGTATGTATAGAGATGTATAGAGGCTACTCGGGTCGATTAGGGGCGATCGCTCCTAGGTTGCCCAACCTTAACTCTATTCTTGATCCCCTTGTGCTTCAGAGTTTTCCTCTGAGGGTATCACGGGGTCAGGAGCAGCAGCAACTTTAACCATGGCATGGCGCAAGACCCGCTCACCCAATTGGTAGCCCCGCATTAGTTCTTCCATGACGATTCCTTCTTCATAGGCATCGGTTTGCTCTCGCATGACAGCATTATGCAGATTGGGATCAAAGGGAACGCCCTCAGCCCGCATGGGCGACACCCCAAGCCGCTTGAGACAATCCACGAGTTGCTTGTATACCCCTTGGTAACTTTTATGAATCCCCATTTCGGCATCCGTCTGGGGTTTAATTTGAGATCGCGCCCGTTCAAAGTTATCAACCACAGGCAGCAACTCGGTTACCGTTGAGCATTTCACCCGTTCTTCTTGTTCTTCCCGTTCTTTGCTGGTGCGCTTACGGAAGTTCTCAAAATCTGCACCCAATCGCACATATTGAAGATTGCGATCCTCAAGCTGTGCTTTTAGTACCTCTACCTCTTGGGCGAGAGCGGCAATTTTAGACTCATACGCTTGAATAGCTGCATGTTCACTAACAGTGCGATCGCCCCCTAGAGCATCTTCTACCGCAACAGCCTCATCTGAGAAGGCTGTATCTGGATTTGGAGGTTCTGAGGAGGGTGAAGAATCACTGTCCATCTCGTCGGGCAAATCATCAATACTCGTGACGACAGGAATGTCATACTCCTGATCGCTATCGGAGGAGTTGGTGATTGTGTCTGATCCGTTGTCAACTTGCTTTTCTTCGTCGCCCATTGCACGCTACTTCCCAATTGTGAACTCTGCCAATCTTAGTTGATGGCTCTCAGCGAAACATTAGGTTGTATCCATAGATAGAACTAAGCTGTACTGGGTTGTACTTCATTCGTTATACCTAAGTTAACCCTGAGACCATCGGCCTTAGTCTAGGTTAGATCATAAATCTTGTGATACCCAATCTCTTATGGTGAGAGTTTGTTGGCCATGCCCTGGAAAAGCAAGGTAGCGGTGGCGATACTCGAATGTAAATTCACTGGAGATCATGCGCCTTGTTGTTCATCCTACTAAGCTGATCGAAGGATGAAACATGGGCTGAACCAGGCCCAAGAGAAACCAGACTCAGCCCAAGCTATCCATCATCGCTCACCGGCTGGGGCAGATGAAGCCATAACGTCACCAAACTAGCCTATGCTCAAAGGCGATCGCGGCGGCTTGGGATAGATGTCGATCCTGACGTCTATACTAATGACACCCTAGATTACACCCGTGGCTATGCCATAATCGACTCAACGCCGGGAATACGGGACATGAACCAACTTTTGGGTGGACGCTACCAATTTATTAGGGTTCTGAAATCAAATGCGGTTGGGCAAACCTACCTGGCTGAAGATACCCAGGGTGAACCGCCATTGCCCTGTATCGTGAAGCGGTTGCAAATTGCTAGTCGGAACCCTCGAACACAACGCTTTGTGTCCGTTCTGCTGAAAAAAAAGGCGGAGACGCTGAGCAACTTCACCTGCTCCCAAGTCCCCAAAATTTTAGATTTCTTTGAAGAAGCCGCTGGCTTTTACATCATCGAAGAATATATTGAGGGACGTCCCCTCAGTGACTTATTGGCCCAAGGGCGTCCCTGGGACGAGGGATCGGTCATCCAGCTTTTGCATGACATTTTAAATATTGTGGCGACGGTTCATAGCTGGGGCGTCATCCATCGCTGTATTGAGCCAGCCCACCTGATTCGCCGAGAAGCTGACCAGCAGTGGATGCTGATTGGCTTTGGCATCTTCCATGAAATTAGTGCGCAGGTGATGCGATCGCAAACGCCTCCCTCATCGCCCCTGCTAGCAGAGTCCTCTGTCTACCGTCCTACAGAGCAGATCCAAGGCCAACTTCAGTTTAGTAGCGACATCTATGCCGTGGGTATGATCGGCATCCAGGCAATTACGGGGCTATCGAGCCTAGACCTCATGAAGCTGCGAGACTCGTCCACGGCTACGAATGGCTCTAAGTCTCCTCAGATCCTCTGGCGTGACCAGGGCAACCTATCAGATGAGCTAGCCGAGATTCTCGATCGCATGGTCTGCCCAGCAGTGCATCAACGCTACCAGCTTGTGTCTGATGTTTTAAATGACCTGCAGCGGCTACGTCGTCAGGAGAGTAGCCATGGCACAAGCGCCAAACTGAGCGGCGAGGCGGTGGAGCGTCCCCGTACCTTGACCAACTGGATGCGTCCTCTAGGGCTGGGGATCATTGCCATCCTGGGGGTTGCAGCCCTGATGTATAGTCAGCTACCCCAGCGGTGGTTAGCCCAGCGATCGCTGCAGCGGGCCATGAATTATCAGCAATCGGGAGCTACCGATGAAGCACTGGTGCAGTATGAGCAGGCCATTACTCTCCAGCCCAGCGGTCAAGCGTTTTATGAACGAGGCATGCTCCATCAGAGGATGGGGAATACTCAGGCGGCCTTAGAAGACCTTAGCCAGGCGATCCGGTTCAATCCCAACAACAGCGATTTCTATTACCAACGAGGCAATATCCGGTTTGGGTTAGGCGACAGCGAAGGGGCGATCGCTGACTACACTGAAGCCATTCAGAAAGATCCCAATATGAGTAACGCCTATGTCAATCGGGGCAGTGTGCGTGCTGATCTAGGCGATGACCAAGGCGCGATCGCTGACTATACGGCAGCGCTGCAGGTCGATCCCAACCTATCCGCCGCCTACTTAAACCGTTGCCTATCGCGATCCAACCTTGGAGAACATCAGTCAGCGATCGCCGACTGTGGCCAGGCCATTCGCCTCCAACCTAATTCTGTTTTGGCGTATCAAAATCGTGGACTCGTGCGGCGGCGGATTGGAGATACTCGGGGCGCGATCGAGGATTTCAACATTGCCATTCGTCTTGATCCATCAGACGCTGATCCATACTACAACCGGGGCTTAGCAAGGTATGAATTGGGCGATCGAATGGGGGCGATCGCCGACTATACCGAAGCAATTCAGCGCAATCCTGATCATGTTTTTGCCTATTATGATCGGGCTGGCATCTATGCCGCAGAAGGCAATCTGACGGCAGCGCTAGATGACTTTCAGCAGGCGGCAAAATTGTGTTTAGATGCTGGACGAACTAGCTGTTACGAGGATGCTCAGTATCAAATCAGACAGATCCAGGCAAGGGAAGCTAGCAATCCACTCCCGGATCAAGACACCAGCAGTCTAGACCAAGACTAGGAGTCTTGCACCAGGCGGTCGCCGCCAGGAAACGCCAGAATTTCTCGGCGACCGCTACCACGATAGACGGTTTCACTATCATGGTTTGAAAGAACCTCTGCATCGGGGATCAGAGACTGAGTATTGAAGGCTTGAGGAACCGAGGCTTGGAGCGTTGCCACAAGACCGGTTGCAGCGAGACCAAGAAGCAGAGTGCGTTGGGCAATATGCATGGTAGTTTATCCATCTAGTCGTTCTAGTCCCCTATACGAACCCTCTAAAATCCCGTCCGGATGGCGATCGCCCCAAGGACAAAGTTCCGTAAAATCCCGCAGATTCTCAGCGATAGCGATCCCCCAGCGCTGGACATCTGTCGTTACGTCACATCCTAAGCACCCCTCTTACGGAAGGGCAGAGTTTATACTGAATTTTACAGAAAGCATGTTTGAGTTGATACGGCTAAACCTTGCTTGGGCATTCTAAACGCGATCGCTCATCAGGTCAGGGATGCATTCTGTTTATTCAAACCAACCCACCACGGCTAATCTAGAGCTGCGATCGCGCCTAAGAGTAGCTCTCCGCAAAGTTTGGGGCTATGATGACTTTCGTTCCCCCCAAGCCGACATTATTGAAAGCCTTTTGACGGGGCACGATACGCTGATCATCATGCCCACTGGGGGTGGCAAGTCCATCTGCTTTCAGCTGCCTGCCCTCATTCGTCCAGGGTTGACCCTGGTGATTTCGCCGCTAATTGCCCTGATGGAAAATCAGGTGCAGGATTTGCGCCGCCGCAAGCAACCCGCCGCCGTCCTCCATAGCCAACTACCGCGATCGCACCAAGCGCAGACGCTGCGGGAGCTGGAGAGCGGTCGTCTGCGCTTGCTATACCTATCGCCCGAAACGCTGCTCAGCGAAAAAGTCTGGTCGCGTCTCTGCCAGCCCACGCTGCCCATCCATGCCCTAGTTGTCGATGAAGCCCATTGCCTAGCCCAGTGGGGTGAAACCTTTCGCCCAGCCTATCAGCGACTGGGAGCCGTACGTTCCAGCCTCTTGCGCCACAAACCTCCCGGCTCCCACATGGCGATCGCTGCCTTTACCGCCACCGCCGATCCTCTCACCCAGCAGGCCATTGAGCAAGGGCTAGGTCTCAAGCGCTCTAAGGCTTTTCGCCTCAGCCCCTACCGCGCCAATTTACATCTCTCCGTCCATATTGCCTGGACGCCTCGGGGCCGCCGTCAGCGCTTGCTGCAGTTCATTCAAGCCCATCCCGATCAAGCCGGTCTGGTCTATGTGCGATCGCGACAGGAGGGCGAAGAGCTAGCCGACTGGCTGCGACAGCAAGGCTATGCCACCGCCGCCTACCATGCAGGCGTACCGGCCAGCGATCGCCGCGCCATTGAAGCCGCTTGGCTATCGGGCAGCCTGCCCTTCGTTGTCTCCACATCCGCCTTTGGCATGGGCATCGACAAGGGCAACGTGCGCTGGATTGCCCACTTCCATCCCCCAGCTCTGCTCTCAGAATATGTGCAGGAAATTGGCCGAGCTGGGCGCGATGGGCAAGACTCCGAGGCGCTGATGTTAGTGAGCGAACCTACTGCCTGGCTGGATCCAGGCGATCGCCAGCGACAGCGCGGCTTCGAGCAGCAACTTCATCAGCAAGAGCGCGCCGCCCAGAGTTTAATCCGCCAGATTCCATCCGCCGGAACGGTGCGATCCGTAGAACAGTCGTCCCCCGATGCCGCCATGGCCCTGGCCTTACTGCATCGCCAAGGTAAGCTCGTCTGGCCCGATCCCTTCCACTACCGCCTCCAGGCCACTCAGCCCACGCCGGTGCATTTGCCCCAAGCCAGCAAGAAGATGCGTCAGTATCTTTACACAGACCAGTGCCGCTGGCACTTCCTGCTTCAGGCCTTTGGCGCGACTGAAGGGCAAGTATCTCGGTGTGGCCATTGCGATCGCTGCGATCGCCAGTCTTAACTCAAGACATCCTCACCAAGGGTGCGCGCGCCAGACTGAGTGCCCACATTCCAGTCCGCGCACACATCACCCTCTACACCATAGGGATACATCCCACAGATCAATCGCTGTCCCCCATACATCTTTCCGTGGTAGTGCTGACAGCCACGACAGGCACGGGGACGCTGAGATCGAGGCGCAGCCGGCACATCCTGCAAACGCTGTAAAAAATCTAGGTAGGACTGGGCCATGGCCGCCTGCTGCTTTCGCTGGCGATCCGCGGCTAGCACCATACTCATCGTGGTAAACCCTAGTCCTCCAGCCCCCAAACCTGCTGCGACGAGACGAAGGGTGGGCTGCTTGGCTTGCACGGCAACCGCAAGGATGATCCCAGATGTGACCACAAACAAGGCATGTCTCATAGATGGCGATTTGACCACTCTGCCTTAGTGTGGCATGTCTCAGCGGCAGGTGGCACGGGGATACTCATCAGCCTAGTACTCTGAGGCGGAACCTGCCTAGTTGCTAAAGCAGGAACTCTTGTGTGTCCTGAACTTCCTTTTCATTTTTTTGTCTTCGTTCTTCTGTCTTGCGGTACTAGGTGATCCATTCCTGATGAATTTTGCTGCTGCTCCATCCAAGCCAATCAACATCCCGTTACAAAACTATACCGTTTGACGCTCCTGAGGATTTGCACGGAGAGTCTCCGCAGAGGCGCTGAAAACACTGATGCGATCGCCATTTGTCTAGGGGGGTGACAGCCCTCACTGCCCTGAATTAACTTAGCCATTTTTGAAATGGTTCAGTGTTTATGCTGAACCTCCAAAGCCCATACGGTTTGACTCCCGTGGAATAACGATGGTAGCTCCCCGTCTCTCCATCGAGAATAAGGTTAAATCGGACGCAAGGTATGTCTCAGATGACGGCTACTCAATCTTCTCTTCGCTCCCGCAGCATGGAATTGTTGATGGCATATCAGCACAACCCATCCGTTGTGATTCGCAATAAACTTGTGCGGCTGAATGCTGGCTTAGTCCGTAAAATTGCTCATCGGGTAAGCCATCAGTGCTCTGAACCCTACGAAGATCTAGAACAAATTGGCTATATCGGGTTAATTCGCGCCGTTGAGCGCTTTGACCCCACCCAAGGTTGTGCGTTTAGCTCCTTTGCCGTGCCCTATATCCGGGGTGAGATGCTGCACTTCCTGCGCGATCGCGGCAGTGCGGTCAAAGTGCCCCGCCGCCTTCAAGATATGCAGAAAGAAGGGCAGCGCGTGCGGTTGACCCTCACCAAAATTTTGGGTCATGAACCCACCGATGCTCAAGTTGCCAATGCCCTCGGCGTTTCTCTCTATGAATGGCGGGAAATTAAGATCGCAGCAAAGAACCGGCTACCCCTCAGCCTTGATGCCATGGTTTGCCAACAAATGGATGCGCAGATCACCCTGGGAGACACCCTGCCCGACACCCACTACCAAACCCTGCAGCGCCTAGAGGAAGATCGGCAGCAACTCCAGGGAGCCCTCAACCAGCTTGAAGAAAAAACCCGCGCGGCCATTGAGTTTGTCTTCTTCAACGATTTGTCCCGTAAAGAGGTAGCTGAGCGCATTGGCGTCAGCCCGATGACGGTGACTCGACGCATCCAGCGGGGGCTTGAGCAAATGGTGGCGCTACTCCAGCCCCAAGTGCTGCAAACCGATCCCTAGACCGCCATCCGCAACCGAGCGGTCAAAGCTAGTTTCCTGTAGACAACCTGTGCGAAACACATCAAAGCAAGGACGCTTAGCTCCACGGAGCAGCGTCCTTTTTTTTCGCTAGGAGATCTTCTGGTGCTGAGACACCGTGCGTAGCAATGATCTGGAGCAGTTGATCTTTGCCAGACACCCTCTAACGGTGCGATCGCCCCTCACCGGCACTATGGGGCGGATGGCCAGAGGGTGGGTCAAGCTGGAGCTGCTGCCGTCCATTGCGAATGACGCGAATCATGTCTGCCATTTGTTGCTCCATATCCCGCAAGACGCGATCGGCATAGTCATCGGCTCCGCGCTGAATCTCCTCACATTCAGCGATCGCCATCACGCGCATCTCTTCCACTTCTTGCTGAATTTGGCGACGCAACTGCTCCACTTCCCGCATGGTTTGTTCATGAATGACGTCGCATTCCTGCTGAATCTGCTGGCGAATTTGCCGAGCTTCCATTTCAGCTTGGCGAATTAAACCCATTTCATCGAGAATCTCCGCTGCTCGCCGCTCCGCTGCCTCGACGATGTCTTGGGCGTAGTTTTCTGCTTCTAGGAGAATCTCTTCCTTGTTACGAATAATATCTTTTGCGTCTTGAAATGCGGACGGCAAGTGGATGCGCAGTAAATCTAACTGATCGAGAAGCTGCTCTTCATCCACCAGCGTCCAGCGGCTCAGGGGCAGCCGTGGACTATCAAGCAGCATGTCTTCTAGCTTGTTGAGCTCTTGCTGAATATCCACATTTCCTATCCGTGCGGGGGGGGCGACGGGGCCGCCTCCATTGAGGGCGTGTCCGCCTGCTGGGTTGGAGGCATGGCGATCCGTGCTGACGAATTCGGAGTCTTGTCGTAACATCTGCGAATATCCAGAGCAACAGTTTGAGGGACAAGATGATCAATCGGCCCCTCGAAGCGAGCAATTTCTTTCACAAGGCTACTGCTTAAGAAACTATACTCATTCGAGGTTGCGAGAAAAACCGTCTCAATCTCATCAGAGAGGGTTTTGTTGGTATGAGCCATCTGCAGTTCTTTTTCAAAATCCGAAAGAACCCGTAGGCCTCGAAGCAGCACCCCAGCACTTCGCATTCTGGCATATGTGACCGTTAATCCATCAAAACTATCTACTTCGACATTGTTGAGATGTCGGGTAGCACGACGGATTTGCTCTAATCGCATCTGAACACTGAATAGCGGGGTTTTGCTTGGGTTTTTTAAGACCACCACAATCACGCGCTCGAAAAGCTGACATCCGCGCTCGATAATGTCGAGGTGCCCGAGGGTGATGGGGTCAAAGCTGCCTGGGTAAATTGCAATCACGATTCAGTGGATCCCTGATGAATCAGAGCAGTTAGGGTGATTATATCGGACAGGGCCACTCTCCGCTCAGGCTTATTTTGCTTCGAAGACAAAAAAATAGATCATCAGGCAGCGATCGCCCCCCTGATGCCCACGACAGGCAAGACGATCCATCAAGGCATTTTAATCCTGTTTCGAGGGTTCCCCAGATTGCCTTCTAGGGCACATAGGGCGTTGGGGGAGCCTGCACCTGGGGCGATCGCCCTAGGATGAGCCCCAGGCAAAAGCCCAGCACCAAGCCCGAAAAATGTCCTATCACGCTAATGCCCGGCGTACTGAGATCAAAGGCAACCTGTAGGCCAATCACCGCTAGAACCAAGCGCAGGCGCTTGCCGGCCAAGCGAGACTTTTCATAATGCCAGCCGTAGAGCAGCATGGCAGCGATCATGCCAATCAGGCCCATGATCGCCCCCGATGCCCCTACGGCAATTTGAGGTGGCGTATCGTTGAGCCAAGCCACCAGGGTGACACAGCCCATGGAGCCAGCTCCTGTCAGCACATAGGCTATTCCATAACGCCAGAGGCCCAGCCGAGCTTCCACAAACGCGCCAAGAATCATCAGCCCCAGCATGTTCATCGCTAAGTGTATCCAACCATAGTGGAGAAACATAGCGCTCAGCAGCCGCCACCAAGCTCCCGCCATGACATCTTGGGGTACGAGGGCTCCTAAGCGATAGAGCACAGCTAGGTTCTGGCTACCACCCGCCCAAATTTCTAGCCCAAAGGCCAGCAGATTCAGGGCAATCAATAGAGCGGTCATGGGACTAGCCCGATGGGCAGGGGTGAGGCGCAGACCGTAATCATGCTCATGCTGTAGATCAAGCATCATCTGCTGCAACAGCACCGAACTAGCCGCCGCCACCGGCAACCCAATGGCAGGCGGATGGGCCAAACGCCAGCGAACGGCATGGGCCAAGGCAGGCGACGGGGAGGCGATCGCTCTGAGGGTGTCTTGGGCGATCGCATCATGGCCAGCAGCAAACTGAGCCGTGGCCCGCCAAAATGCTTGCCCGTTGGATGAATCTTGCACCAGCCCGCGTTGAAAGAGGGCCTGCACAGCCTCAACCTGCCCTGTAAACGCCAAGACCAAGAGCCGGGCATGGTTAAGCTGAAATGGACTACCGTAGCGCTCTAAGCAGGGCTGCAGCCGCTCAAATTCATTCACCAAGGTCAGCACATCCTGAGTTTCCCCCAGGGAACGCAAGCTGTAGAGCATCAGCCAAGGGCTTTGGTGGAGAGTTGCCGTCGGAAGTTGGGTGATCCACTGACGCAACCGCTGCCAGCGGTTATTACTGCTGTAGAGCAAAGCTGGGGCGATGGAGGCCAGGGCATGACGAGAGGCAGAATGCT